>JABHKC010000137.1 GCA_018692315.1 Bacteroidota bacterium
ATGATGGTCTCTTGTTATTTAGGGCTTGCTGAGAAAGTCAGACTACACAACTTTTAAAATTTGAGAAGATTGAAATTTATTGAATCATTCTTTGAAAAATGAATTTGACCCTATATCTGTCCTTACAAAGGCAAATTCAGGCAATCTCCTGCTAAACAGACTAATAAAACAGAAAAGTTTAGACCAAATAATCCCTCTATCTCTTATGCATATTAAATTCATTATAAAGAATATTGCAGAAACCCAGCTTTCAGAAGTGTCTTTCAATTTAGCCCGTATCCTGTTCAGTTCGTATCCATTTTTACCCTGTCCAAATTTACCTTCAATTTGATTGCGTTCTGTTGCTTCTTTTTTATGTTTGCGCTTTTTATAATAACTCTCCTGATTTTTTGTTTTTCTTCGTCCAAGTGGCGAGGCTGTTATTCGTATGCCTCTGATCTTTAAATATCTTCGATTATTCTTGGTAGCATATATTTTGTCTGCTTGAACCAGTTCAGGGTAATACCCATGTAGCCTTTTGTATGCTTCTACTTGTTTTTCTAAATCGCCTGATTCGTTATAAGCATTCCAGCTCATGGTATCTATTCTTGCCAATCCATTGTCAAGGCTAACCCCTAGTTTGGAGCCAAATTCTACTTTTGATTTCTGTTTTCCCCTTACTATTGGACGTACATGAGGTTGGAAAATGCTTACTATCCTGTCATCACAGCTATTTGTTTTGTTATCATACATGTATTTTTGCTGTTCATAAAGTAAATTTACAATCCATAACATCTTTTGCTCTTCCTTCTTAAGAGGAAATTTATCAAAACTCCCCAACATTCTGTTTATGTGCTTAATGTTTCTTTGTAGTGCTTCTAAAAATATTCTGTTTGTTTTACGTATATCATTTCTTGTTTTTTTACGTTTCTTTGAAAATACCAAAAAATCTTTGTCCAGTTTCCTTCGGTACGTTCGTGGTTTAGTCCCTTTTTTTCCTTGTAATTTGTACAGATTGTCAATTAACTTTTCACATTGTTTTATTGATTGGCGTAAAAGACCTGTGTCAGTTGGATAGGTTATGTATTGATCGGCTACAGTTGCATCTATTTGTAATTTGCCTTTATTGGGGATGACTGGTTTGAGCACATCTGTATTACCTTCAACATCTGTATTGTCGGGCTCTTCATTTTTGTCCTGCTTTTTGTTTTTTGATAAATGTTTGCTGTCTTCATCCTTGCTGACAGACTCAATCAATGCCACATTCAATGCATCAAAACTCTCAGCCCCTATTCGTTTTCGTATCTCAACAAATAATGATGGGTCAAAAATTGGCTCATTCTTAAAACCAGCCAGTCCAACAAAAAACTGCATATAAATATTTTCTTGTATGGAGGCAATTACACCTCTGTCATCTAATTTCTCTAAATGCTTAATTATCATCGCTCCAAGAACTGCTCTTGGTGAAATACCAGGTCTTCCAAAATTAGTATTCATTTTTGAAATATAAATACTGGCAAATTTATCCCACGGAACTATTTCACTTAACTTAACCCACCTATTATCAGGTGATAAGCTAGCTTGAAAGGGTGTTTTAAAACCTTCTATTGTTAATTGACTTTCCGGTGTATAGCGTATCATAAAATGCAAACTTTATAATACTAAGATACTGATATCCCTGCATTTTAGACTGGATTAAGATAAATATTTATTAACACTTATTGCTAATTATCAACTTGTTATATGGATTCTTGTGCTTTTTCAGCAGACCCTAAATAACAACTATTCAATTACTGTGCAAAACCATAAAACCTACAATATGTATTGTTTACAATTCAATTGAAAACAAAAAACATTTAAAAATAGGAACTATGTGTCATTTTGGGAATCAATATTTATAATTAACTATCTAATATATTAAAGGAATGAATTTCCACTTAACCTCTTTACAATATTTTTGGTAGTCCTTATCTTTTAAAAGATGCTGTTCCTCAGTATAGGCTCTTAGCAGATAAATAGTTGTCCAAACAAACATACTAATTATTACTTTGATATTTATAATTGGTATGCACAATAACCACCAGGCAATAACTTTTGATGCGTATGCCGGATGCCGTATAATACGATAGACTCCTTTATTAACAATTCCCCTATTCGTTAAATTGCTACATTTAGAACCCAATGCGAATGTGGCTAACAAATAAATAACATAAAATATGATTACTGTTAGATACAGAATCAAGGTGAGGTCTTTATTGATAAAGAATACATTTTCATCAGCAAACATGGGAAACAAACGTACAGTTACATTGTTAAAAGGCTTATAACAAGCGAGTGCTACCAACCAACCTAAAACAGATGTATCTATGGATTTTACGATATTATTAAATCTCTTATGCTCAACTAAATAACCGAATGAAAAATAAAGTGTATCAATACCAAAAATAATTGCCGATAACAGTAAAAACCATCTAAAATCGGAGAGAATGAATTTCATTCCAAATGCATTCTGGGCAAAAAATTCATACAAATAAATCACATACTCCACAAAAAAGTTGAGCATAATTGGTATGAAAATAATTTTTACCAAAAAGAACAAAAACTTATGCTTTTCAATATCATTTTTAAAGACTGAAAATTGACTGTGGTAATTATTTCTGTACAATACATGCTTAAAGAATCTTTTGATGATAGAAATGATCAAAGAAGCATTATACAAGCCTGTCTCCTTTTTAACAAAAATGATCCTCGGAAGAATAAGAATTATATAAACAGCATTTATTACTAATAATAGGATTTTTGAATAATCATGAAGTAGGTTTCCATAATAGAATCCGAAACTATAGAAAGTTAATAATAAGGCTAGCAACAAAACTTCTGAAAAGTATTCAGAGATACCGTTGTTTTTCTTCAAGTTAGAAAGGATTTCCTTTTCCATTTTTTATAGATAGCTACAAAAATAAAAACCCGATAATAAATTACCGGGTTTTATTATTCACAACGGAATAACTACTTTATAAAAACTTTCTCAGCAAGGGATTGGTTTTCATTATTTACTTTAACAACATAGTAGCCTGTTGCGAATTCATTGAGGTTTATTTCCAGCATATTACCATTGGATTGAATCGAATTATAAAGCTCCTTTCCGAATAAATCATAAACGATAACGGTTGTTGGTGTATTTTCAGTTTGTTCTAAGTTAACATATACGGTTTTGTTTGTTGACCAAACATTAACTGTGTTACTTGCTATTGATTCATCATCTGAAAGAGTTACTTCCTGTGATTCAATAAAATGGAGTAAAAATCGCTTGTCAAGTCCATGTTGGTCTGAAGTAAACGTATAAGTACCTTCTTTTAGATTTGTTACATCACCTGTAAATAAATCTTCCAACAAAACCTCTATACCATCATCTAAATAGGATAAGTCAGGTTGGATATTCATTTCACCAATTACGCCAACTTGCAAAAACAAAGGAATAGTCATTTCAGAATGAAAACCATTTAAAGAATTTATAGATAGTAATTTCCCTTTTTCTGATTTGAAATATAAACTTGAAACACTACTTAAAGGTGAAAAATCAATCCTGTCCTAAATAAATTTCAGAACGATAAGAATGTCTAAATCAAGATAAAAAAGGATTATAATTGATGATTTTCAAAAAGCACCCCCTGTATATGTACTTGATTTCTAGTAGGAGGATCTTCAAATGGTTTGTCCAACCATTTTTGTAGGTCAATTTTAACAAATAAGTTAAGTCTGATAAAAGCCACAAGGTTTGAAAGCTGCCAACTATATTTTGCCATAGCTTTTAACACTTTCAAAATTAGTATTGTAATCAAAGCAGTCCATATCTGTATCATAACCGCATTTTGGGATGTTCCAATAAAAGATTTAATGTGTAAAAGCTGTTTTATCTCCCTGAAAAATATTTCAATCTGCCACCTACTTTTGTAGAGTTCGCTTATTGTGTTTGCTGTCCAAGACATTTGGTTGGTAATGACTTCAATAACTTGCTTGTTTACTTCATCCCAAATAGCAACTCTTCTGAGCTTATTAGGATACTTTTTTTTTGATTGTACTCCTGTTAGCATAATAATTTCATCTTTAAGGATATGCTCATACCTATTATCTGGCAATTCATTTTCTTTTATCGAAGTATATTTAATATTCTCCTTGTGTCTTACAACAAAAAATACCCCTTTGCTGTCCCAAATATTTAACAAAGAAAAATCATTGTAAAAACGATCAGCAACAAGAACACTTCCTTTAAGCAATGGGATGTTATAAGCACCTTTATTGTCTGCTGTTTTCCCATCTGTAATGTTTACATATGCGGGTAAGTTCCCATCGTAATCAAGGACTGTATGCATTTTAATTGCCCCTTTGGAAGTTTTGTATTTTGCCCAGTCAAACAGGCTTAAACACAAACTTATTGTTGATGCATCAAGGAGAAATATTTTTGATTTGATCCTGAATTTAACTTGCCTGAAACCAGCCTGCTGTCCTAAACGGTTTAGCAATTGATAATAGTAATCCTTAAACAATGTCCAATCCCTGTTTTTGTTCTGGTAGCTTATGGTTGACTTTGAAGGTGCTCTTTGAATGCCCAGATGATTCAAATTGCCTGTAGCTGAACGCAAGCCATTGCTTATATCCCGTACAGATTGACTTTTTGCAAATTGACAGAATAGCATGGATACAAGTTGTGTCCAACTATTATAGCCTTTGTGATGTTTATCTGTCGTTTTTTTATTGACAAGTTTAGTAAAAGAAGAACGATCTAATCTTGAAATAATTTGTGAGAATAAATTTATATTTGTCATTAGGGGCGGTGTTTTTGTTGTGCAACTCAAAGGTATTTGAGATACTTTAATTCTGCCCCTCTTTTTTTTAATCGTTTAGGACGCTATTG
>JABHKC010000138.1 GCA_018692315.1 Bacteroidota bacterium
AAATCCCCAAATTATTAAAAATACATATACGCCAAATCCTTCACTTTAAGCCCGCCGGCTTGGGTTTAGCTCAACAACGAATATAAAAACTACAGTGCCTGGCACTGTAGTTTTTCGCTGTTTTTATATTCTTAGGTGTTGAGTGTTGTTATTTTTCACCTCTACATTCTAAAAGGACTGAGTCTACAAACATAATTCTTTCAGATGCATTAATCATATCATTTAATTCATTATAAGAACAAACATATGCTGATTGCATATTTTCATTTTTACTACGAAAATACACACCTACTTTTTCTCTATCGGGATCATTAATATCAGCATCATCACCCCACCAACCACGTTCTTCTTCAACTCTATCCATTTGAGGGATTTCAACCAATTGGTTATTTTTATTTTTATAATAATATGTTGAATGATTAAAGCGTTTCTGATTTGATTCATTTACTATCAGGACTCCATTATCAGGAATATTAAATAGTCTATTACCATCTTCATCTAATTCAATTTTTTCACCACAAGATTCATTAAAAAGCATTTTAATATTACCTATATATCCGTCTTCTATAATGACTAATTCTTCTACTTCTAAATCTATTCTGCTTAGAACAGAAGTACATATTGATAATAGAATTACAACTGTCCAAACTTTCTTGTTTCCACCTTTTCTCAATTTATAGATTGCTAATAGGATTAATGCAATTGACACAAAAAAAAGAAGAGTGTAAAAGTCCACTATTCCACTGGCATTTTCTTTTTCAAACATATTTTCAACTAATTTATCATTAAATTCAGCCATTTATTAAATTGTCAACTTCGTTACGAAATATTTAGCAAGTAAAATTTTGATGCACAATAACACACAACGGATGGCGGTATGAAACGTAGCCGCCTTCAGTTCGTTAATTTTGTAAGTTTCAAATATCGTCATTTTCCCGGTTTCTAGTTGTCTGGCCGTAACAAACGCGGCTATGTTTTATGACCGCGTGTTGTGTGCCGTATTTATTTATATTACATTTGATATTAGCCATTCTGTTTGA
This sequence comes from Bacteroidota bacterium, assembly GCA_018692315.1. Classification (NCBI taxonomy): domain Bacteria; kingdom Pseudomonadati; phylum Bacteroidota; species Bacteroidota bacterium. Next base: position 1,041 of record JABHKC010000138.1, read on the forward strand.
TAAATATCATAAAGTTTTTGAGCTTCTTCATCTTTATATTGAACCATTGAACATATTTTTTTTCCAGCATCTTTTAACGAAGGTCCTAAGAACCATCTTTCATTATCAAACAGTAAAAAGCGGTCATGACTACTTTTTGAGGATCTTGCCTCAATCTTTATCCCAGGGTATTGAGTTTGAAATTTGGTTATAGCTAATTTTAAATCTGTTACAAATTTTGTAGTCCTATTGTTATCGTTACAAAGAATTCTTATGTCTGAGATATTATTTAAATCGGAATGTGCATTCAGATATTGTAGTATTTCACTATCTGCATAGTTATCCCAAAACCAGACATAATTTTTTGCCCGACTAATAACTGTTTTGAACTCATTGAAGAAGTCAAAAGTTTTGTCTTTTTCAAAAATAAACTGAGATTTAGAAGGTATTTTAAACTCCTTTTTCAGCTCATTTAAAATTGATAGGGCCATTCCTTTTATGTTGTTATTATCAGAATTAGCAATTTTCTCGATTATTTCAAATTTTTCTGATATGATATATCTTGACTTTTCATCCTTGGAGGTTATATAATAAATTGCAAATAATATTGGTCTTTTTGCTGTAGGACCAGTTCTTTCTAAACAGTGTAACAATATCTCAATGAACGTATTGCCTATTATATAATCTCTTCCATTATATCCTTTAATCGATAAAAATATGGCCAACTCTTGAGAAGAGAGTGTTTTTAGAAAATCATTTAGATGAGTTAGATGATCTGTCAGATTTGATGTTCTAATATATTCACCAACAAAATATTTTTCAAAATCCCTTTTTAAGTAGTCTGGAATTATTTCTTTAGCTTCAGGATATTCATCCCAGTTAATTATATATGGCATAGTCTCATTCATTATGGCACAGTAGAGTAGAGCCTGATAGCCTATTCATAATTTTTTTTTTCTACAAAGATAATAAAATTAGTTAGACTATCAGTACCCCCTTCATCAAATCGTACGTGAAGTTTTCCCTCATACGGCTTACCGATAGAGTTCTTCATTGAGCTTTCGCAAGGGTTTTCAAACGAGCATACTTTTCCAAGTCTAACAGCCCTTTGCCTTTAACA
>JABHKC010000139.1 GCA_018692315.1 Bacteroidota bacterium
ATATGCTAAAAATATCAATGGCACTGCTTATGGAAACGAATTGTCATATACAACAGACTCAAGTGCAATACTTGCAAATTTTGTAAACATTCCATCCGGAACTTTCCCCATAAACGGAACAAACGTAACTTTAAGCTCATATAACATTAACAAATACGAAGTAACACATACCGAATTTATTACATTTTTAAATGCAATAAACTGCAATGCCGATGGCAGCTATAATGATGCTGCTTATGGCAATGTTGAATATATAGATATGGATGCTAGTGATTGTGCGATAGACCACAACGGTAGCAACTTTTATTTTGGAGGTAGCAGTAAGGCAACAACTTCAAACTGCCCTGTTATTTTTACAACATGGTATGGAGCAAATGCTTATGCCCTTTGGGCTGGCGGAAGACTGCCGACCGAAGCCGAGTGGGAAGTGGCAGCAAGAGGGGCAACCGTAGCCCAATCAGCCGGAACTTACAGTAACACTTATGCTGGAACAAACAACAGCAGCAATTTAGAAGATTATGCCTGGTGTAGCTCAAACAGCAGTAACCAAACCCACCCTGTAGGCACCAAATTGTCCAACGAAATAGGCTTATACGATATGAACGGTAATGTTTTAGAATGGTGTAGAGATTGGTATGGGAGCAACTATCCATCGGGTACGAGCAACCCAACTGGAGCTACAACGAGCTCTTACCGTATTCTTCGTGGCGGAAGCTGGAGCTTCTTTTCCAGCAATTACGAGCTGTCGATACGTAGCCACATCTACCCGAGTGCCAGCAGCATGACCAGAGGCTTCCGCATTGCTGTACCTTAGTTTTGAGGTTTGCTTTTCAGGCCATACATTTTAAACTAAAAAAAAGTAGTTGCATTGAGTTTATAAACAAAGTCATTGCTGAACAGACAGAGAGACAAACTCAAAGCATCTGTGAATATAAAAATATCAAAATTCGGAAAAGACCTGACAGGTTTTGAAAACCTGTCAGGTCTGATTTACAGGAAATTACAACATTCAGCTTTCAAATAAAGCGTAATAAAACAGAACCTTTAATCTCCTGCCATTGGAGTTCGATTCTTGGGCTTAATAGTGTAGTTCCAGTCTTCTCCGTGGAATTCATGTTTGATAAGATTAATATTGTTTAGTTCTTTATTTGTAATCTTGATTCCTGTTTTATATATATTTGTATCAATGGCAGTTTTGACTTTTAATCCTGTCGTTGTTTTTGTAGAGGCAATTAAATTTACAATTATGCTAAAAGTTTCGAGCGGTCTGCCTCTCCAATTTTTTGAGATTTGTGAAAATAATCGATGTTCAATTTTGTTCCATTTGCTTGTCCCTGGTGGGAAATGACAAACACTTATCTCTAATCCTGTTTCTGTTGCAAAATTCTGTAATTCGACTTTCCATAATTTATTTCTGCTTCCATTTCTGCCTCCACCATCTGCATGAATAAGTATTTTTTTAGAGTCTGGATACATTTTTTCTCCCATTTCATACCACCAATTGCGTATTGAGGATACAGCAAACTGAGCTGTGTCCTTACTGATGCCTACACTTACCCATGCTTTGTTTGTAGTGATTTCATACACTCCATATGGTGTTGCTTTACCGTCTGCAAAACTTAAAAAATCATAAGCATTAACTTCTAATGGATTTCCCTTTTTGTGATACTCTTTACCTACATTAGAAAAGTTGCCAACTAATTCTTTTTTCTTTGCATCAACAGAAATGACTGGCTGCAATTCGTCTTGAAATTCTTTTGTTTTAGAATTTATATATTTAAATTGCTTATCTCTATCAACATGAGATTTACCTTCATTTCTTTTGCGAGTAGCCTGTAAACTAAAGCCGGATTTCTTTAATATATTTCCGATTTTTGTATGACTTATTTTATATCCTTTTTCTTTTAATGCTTCAGAAATATTGCGTAGGCTTTTTGTTGTCCAACGCAATGGAGATTCAGGATCTCCAATTGAATCAATATCTGCAATTTTCAGTATCTTATCAACTATTTCTTTATCTTTTTTTTCTAAAGAACATCTTCCTGCACCCGTTCGGCGAATTCTGTCTTGCTCAATTGTTTCTTTATTTATAATTTCTTTTTTCCCTATCTGAATAGTACTTTCTGCTAAGCCGGTTGCCTTATGAACAATTTTAATCCCTTTATGCCCAATTGATATTGCCTCAGTGGCTGCCCATAATCTTCGAGAACGTTCGTTCAATTCTCCTTTTATAGCTAAATATTTAATCCTAATTTCTTGTATTTTTTCCATACTGCAAATATAGTAAAAAATATACAATTACAATGAGTTATATATTTACATTGCCTTAGTACGAGACCTGTACGCTTAGTGGTGTGAGAGGTGCACTGGTTCCGACAAGTCGGAATCAGCCGCCTACTCGATTACCAAACGTTTTTTACAGTTCATACATATCAATCATTCACTTACGTTTAAGATAGTTTTAATCCTTATATCATTCGAAGATGCTCCAATCATAATTCTGAATTCGCCAGGTTCTACTAATTTGTTCATTTTTTCATCGAGCATCATCAATAATTCAGGCGTTATTTTAAACTCAACATCTTTTGTTTCTCCCTTTTTTAGATGAATTCGCTGAAAACCTTTCAATTCAATGATAGGGCGTGCTACTGAGGCAAACAAGTCTTTTATGTATAGTTGAACAACTTCGTCACCATCATAATTACCTGTATTTGTTACCTTAAATCTAACATTGGTACTATCCGTTGAATTTATTTCAGGAGATTCAATAATTAAATTACTGTATTTAAAATTGGCATAACTTAATCCAAATCCAAATGGAAATAATGGCTTTCCAGTGAGGTTCATATAATCATCTATTCTTCCAGTCGATTTATGATTGTAGTATAATGGCAGTTGAGCTTCATGTATTGGGAAGGTAATTGGCAACCTTCCAGCAGGATTATAATCGCCAAACAATACGTCTGCTATAGCGTTCCCTCCTTCATCTCCTGCATACCATACCTCAAGGATTGCCGGCACGTCATTTATCCAGTTACTCATAGTAATAGCACTACCTCCTACTAATACAACTACAAAAGGTTTCCCAGTTTCGGATATTTTCTTAATTAACTCTTCTTGATGGCCTGGTAAAGAAAGAAAGGCTCTGTCATTAGCTTCACCTTCATCAATACCAACAACAACAACAGAAAAATCATTAATTTTTGCTGAGCTTACAGCCTGTTGAATTTCTTCTTCCCAATTATTTTCAACTCCAACATTCCATATAAGGTTCATCCGAACATCTCCTGTTGTTTCAAAAAATTCAAGCTTGATATCATTTTCTTTATCTTTTATAAATGAGTATTCTTTAGTTATTTGTTGAAATGTTTGCTTTTTCCAATTATCAATTATCAACTTATCATCTATATACAAACGATAGCCGTCATTAGTCTTTAAACCAATATTAAAATTACCTGTTTCTGATGAGATAAGTTTTCCTGTCCATTTAACAGAATAATAATCGTAATTAATCTTTTCTTGATTAGGTGAGTATAGAGTCCAATTAAAATCAACCTTTTGATCAATTCTTGTCATGGCAGGATTTCCTTTAAGGTCAATATTGTTAAAATATTCACCTTTCAATCCATCTTTCTTATTCCCATTTTCATAATGAAAGAAGCTTACTGCAGGAACGGTTACAAATTCTACGGATTCTCTTCCACAGCCTTCAGCATAACTTATTTTACTTGATTCGCCAATTTTGTTTTTAATACCTTCCAAGATGCTAACAGGATTATTTCCAGGACCGGAATATCCACCAAGTCTAGCTTCAACAGCATCTTGACCAATTATTGCAATTGATTTGATATTCTTATTAATAGGAAGTATTTCATCCTCATTTTTTAATAATACTATAGATTCCTGAGCTGCTTTTTTAGCAATTTGTCTATGCTCTTTTGTGCCATTCCACTTTTCAGCTTCCTGAGTATCAATGTATGGGTCTTCAAATAGTCCTATTTTAAATTTTGCTCTTAAAACTCGTCTTACGGCCTCATTTAGTTTTTCTTCATCAATATCTCTATTTTCAAATGCTGGATAAAATAGTTCTTTATGGTCATAGGATGTCTGGAAAATAACATCAAGACCATTTTCTATTGATTGTTTACCAGATTCGGCATAATCTTTAGATGTAAAATGCAGAACATTTGCACCACCTACAGCATTGGCATCAGATATAACAAAACCTTTAAAACCCCACTCATCCTTTAGTTTTTTATTTAGCAAACAGTCATTTGCACTACATTGCCTACCATCTAAAGAGTTGTAAGATGTCATTACAGACCAAGCATTTGCTTTTTGAAAGGAAGCCTTAAAAGCAGGGAAATAGATTTCTTCTAATAATCTTTCATTAAAATGAATTGGATAACTGTCTCTACCTCCATCACCTACATTAGCAATAAAATGTTTAGGAGTAGTTATAACACCTAAGTTCTCAAATTCTGAAATAAACGATACTGCCATTTGTGTTGCAAGAAAAGGGTCTTCACCATAAGTCTCTTCTGTTCTTCCCCATCTTACGTCTCTAGCAATGTTTAGAACAGGAGATAATATTTGTCTAATACCTCTTGTTTTTGTTTCCATGGCAATAGCATGAGCTACATTTCTCATTAAATTAGTATTCCAGGTTGCTGCTAAGGCTATTGATTGAGGAAATGCGGTAGCATCTTTTCTAACCAATCCATGTAAGGCTTCATCAAATGGAATTATTGGAATTCCTAACCTTGTTTCCTCTACAAAATACTTTTGGATTTTATTGGTTAGCATTGCTATTTGTTCAGCTCTTCCACCTTCTGCATAGCTTAAGATTTGTTCTGCTTTAGATTCTGATTGTGACGCTGTATTCATTTGGAATCCAAAAATACCATCTTTATACTTTTCTTTTCCATCAGATAAATCACAAGGAACCATAAATACTTGACCAAATTTTTCTTCAATAGTCATTCTGGATAACAGGTCGTTTACTCTTTCCTCTATTGGTATATTAGCGTTTTTGTAATTTAATTTATCTTCCTGCTTACAGGAAAAAACAATTAACAGAATCACTGCAATCAGGATAAATACTTTATTTTGAATCATTTTTACTGTCAGTTTTTATATGTTTGGTATCGTTCCCGCAATATGGCCAGTTGGCGTTTTTCTTGCAGGATGTTCGTTGATTTGTATTTGTTTTTATATTTCACCTCTTAGTCTTAATGTCCTTGATGCGCCAATTGGCTATGATTGCGTGTTGGGCTTAGTTTATTTCACTAATTAGCTTAAAATCATAAAGAATTATAGATTCAATATTCTCTGACCATTGTTCAATCGAAATTGCATGCGGGTATTTTGTTACGATTGAAGTCGTTATATATTTCTTTCTCCCTTTAATTTTAATTTTTGCATTAAAAGTCATTGGCTTTTCTTGATGATGAACTGTTGTCAATATAATCATCTTTGAACCTGCGAAATCAGCATTGCAAAATTCAAACTCCATTTCATTTGTTATTGTATCTTTCCTTTCAAATTCGTCAAGAGCTTTTATCATATCAATTGTTTTTTCTGCTATAGATTTACCTAATAGTTTAAAATTTTCAATTTTCAAATCATTATGTTCAGCACTTATCTGTATTTTATATCCAATAGGAATTTCAATTTCACCAAAATCAATCCTCATACTTGAATTCTGTGCAATAATTACATTACTTGCAATTAATCCTATTATTACAATAACTATCTTTTTCATTTATCTTTTTTTAAAATTAAGCCCAACATTAGTATAAACGGAAAATCCCTCATATTTTCTTTATTATTTTTAAGTTTTAATTTCAATCTCATTGAAAGGATTTACAATTTCATTAAAATTTGCGCTTGATACATTTGTGTATATTTCAGTTGTTAAACTTAAGCCAAACCATCTAATTCAGTAATAATCTTGTAAGTTCATCTTTATTAACTTTTAAAATATGTAAAGATGGAGAAAAAAATGAATTTACGGTAGAAGAATTGTCTATATTGCACAAAATGCAAAAATGGATTTTGGTGAGTAATCATTTATGTTAAACCAAAAAATGAGAGAAAATCTTATCAAATATTACCTGACCTTCGGAAAACTATTCGGAAATTACATCTCTCTCCAAATTTCCCAAATTATTAAAAATACATATAAGCCAAATCTTTCACTATAAACCCGCTGGCTTGGGTTTAGTTCAATTCCGATTATTCATCGGGACTCAGTAGTTTTTCGCTGTTTTTATATTCTTAAGTGTTATCAGATTTTATTTATAAATTTATTAATCTCTCCCCAAAATAGATTTGGATCAATATCTTGTAAATTATTATGTCTTCCTCTTTCTATTGTTATCAAATTTTTAATTCCAGAATAGGTTTTAAAAAGAGATTCCCCCATATAATAAGGCACTACTTCATCATCAGTTCCATGAATAATAAGAATAGGAGATTTCAGGTTATTGATTTTCCCAATAGAATTAAAAGAATCACCAGCAACAGAAGTTAAAGATTCCATTCCCATAGCAGTAGCCATTTCTTTTCCTGAAGTTAAAGGTGTTATAAGTATGACTCCTTTAAAATTTCTTTCTTGCGATGTGTTTACTGCAACTGTAGTTCCTAATGATCTTCCAATTATTATAATGTCTTCCTCCGAATATCCTAAACTGTCTTTGGCAAAACCCAGCGCTGATTCACCATCAATATATATTCCTTTTTCACTTGGTTTCCCTGTGCTTTTTGCATAACCTCTATAACTAACTAAAAGAACATTTTGATTGATCTCATAAAGTTTATTTGCATAACCAAATCGACCATATAAATTACCAGCATTTCCATGAAAATAAATCACTAATGAATGATCTGAGCTGTCTGAATGATGAAAATAAAATGCTTGAATAGTCTCTTTATCCGTAGTTTTTATTCTTTTCTCAGAGATGTGAGAAGGAATATTTTCTTCAGGAATTTTACTTTTTTTATCAGGAAAAAAAGTCATTCCATTGCGAATATTTGAGCATCCAGTCAGAATTATTATTTGAAGCAGAATTATTGTTGTTTTTGATCTCATAGTTATTTCTGATTAGAGTAGAGCCTGATAGCCTATTCATATTTTTTTTCCCACAAAGATAAGAAAATTAGTTAGACTATCAGTACCCCCTTCATCAAACCGTACGTGAAGTTTTCCCTCATACGGCTTACCGATAGAGTTCTTCATTGAGTTTTCGCAAGGGTTTTCAAACGAGCATACTTTTCCAAGTCTAACAGCCCTTTGCCTTTAACAAATGTACTGTATGGGTGTTGGCGTAACACCTTGTGCGCTTTCCTTCCTTTGCTTTTCAACCATTTGAACAATTTATAATCCAGGTGTTTGATAATTAC
>JABHKC010000140.1 GCA_018692315.1 Bacteroidota bacterium
GAAAAAAATATACATGAACTCCATTTTTATTTAAAAAATTAATGTTTTTTATCAAAGCTTGCATTTGTCTGTATTACAGAATATTAACATCATTTTGCTTGTTTTTGTGAATTATGCAGGTTAAAATTCCTATTTGGAAAAGAACATTTGACATATTATTTACATCCTTTGCTGTTCTTGCTTTATCCCCAATATATTTGTTAACAATACTACTTATTCGTTTGGAATCAAAAGGTCCAATTTTTTATAATGCCACAAGAGTTGGTGCAGGATTAAATATATTTCCGTTTCATAAATTCAGATCAATGTATGTAGGAACCGATTCTGCTACTAAGATGAAAGAACTTGCTGCACTTAATCAATATACTAATGAAAGTGAACAAAAAGAGATAGATGCCGGACCGGTTTACGATTGTCCCCGATGCAATAAAGCAGAAGAACCATGTTCACCTATCTTAAAAGATAATAAGGGCAAAGATATATGTGAATATCAATACAATAATTGGAAAAAGAAGAAAGAAAAAAACGTTTTTGTTAAGTATGCAAATGACCCAAGAATTACGAAAGTTGGGAAATTTATTAGAAAAACAAGTATTGATGAACTTCCACAATTATTTAATATCCTTAAAGGCGATATGTCTATTGTAGGCAATAGGCCAATTCCAATGTATGAAAGCGAATTAATTACATCTGATGCTTGGGGTGAGCGTTTCAATGCTCCGGCAGGCCTTACGGGACTTTGGCAGGTTTCTAAAAGAGGAAAAGCAGAAATGTCGGAAGAAGAAAGAAAAAGTCTTGATATAGAATATGCCAGAACTTATTCGTTCTGGGGCGACATAAAAATAATATTTAAAACATTCACAGCAGTACTTCAACACGAAGATGTTTAGCTTATTGCAAGTTTTGGGTATAGCTGAATGTTTCTCAATTGTTAGTTTTCGCAATTGAAATAAGAATGATATAATGAATTTATAATTGTTCAAAATATTTATTTAGTTGTTACTTCTACAATAATGACTATTTTCGTTAATTTAATTAGACTTATGAAGATTATTAAATTATTTAGGCTAAGGAAAGTTTTGATAATTGTAAACATAGTTTTGTTTAGCATTAGTGCTTATTCTCAAGTCAATGAATTAGAAAATATTGTCTATCAAGAATTCGATCCATTGAAATTAATCTCTGATGAAATATTTGAGAATGAAGGAATTGCACTGCCACCATTACAAACCCTTATTGATTCGGCTCAAATTTATTCTCCATTGATAAACCAACAAAGAGTATTAACCGAAATTAAAGAAATTGATCTTTGGAAATCTAGAATGGACTGGACAGAATACATAGGTGCTATTACACAAGTTAAATACGGAAGCATTACTCAGACTGACTATGAAAATTTACTTCAGGATCAAACAGTTTCTGAAGCTAGCAGATATAATGTAGGACTTACTTTAAGACTGACATTATTCGATATTTTAACCAGAGGCAAAAACATACAATTAGTACAAAAAGAATTAGATTTGGCTAATTATAAAAAAGAAGAAGTCGAAAGAATGGTGAAAGAAGAAGTTATTACAAAATATTATACATTGCTCTTAAAACAAAGGCTGTTATCCATTAAAAATGAAATTCACCAAGTACAGGCAATTAATTATAAGTTAGCCGAAAAAGAGTTTTTAGAAGGCGAAATAGACATGTCTGACTATGCAGGAATTATTGAGATAACAGCAAAATCTTCAGCCGGATTAGAGAATGCCAGAATCGAATTTACAATTGCATATTTGATGTTAGAACAAGCAGTTGGTCGAGAAATAAGTGAAATAAAAAAAGCAATAAACAATTAAAAGAGATGAACTTAATTCAAATTGGTAGAATGTTGCTTGACTACAGATGGTTATTACTATCAGTAGGGGTGCTTATATCATCAACAATTTGGTATAAAACCAAGAATGAACAAAAGATATACACCACAGAAGCAACAGTTTATACAGGAATTGCAACAGGTTTTAATATTGAAACAGGTTCGAATGCCAGATTCGATTTATTTGCTACTAATGCAAAATTTGATAATCTTATTAATATAATTAAAAATAGAAATACTCACGAAGAAGCAGGTATGAAATTACTTGCAAATCACCTCGTAGCAGATGAAACAGGAAAGCGTTTCTATTTACACCTAAATAATTTAATACCAGATAGCGTAAGATACAAATTACTTGATATAAAATCAGAAGATAATACCTTTCATAATATAAACAAATATAAAAATAACAGTGATTCTAATGTTATATATAAATTATTGAACTCTGGAAACAAATTTTATAGTGTTAAACAATTGTCAACTATATTTGTACAAAGAGTTCAAAGTAGTGACTTAATTTCGCTAAAGTACTCAACTACCCATGCTGGAATTTGTCAGCAAAGCTTAACTTTATTGATAGAGGTTTTTTTAGAAAGGTTTAAATCTATTCAGGAGGGGCAAACCAATAGTGTTGTTGAATATTTTGAGAATGAAATGACTGCTGCAAAAGAAGAGTTAGCAGAAGCAGAACAAAGACTACTCCATTTTAGAGAGTCAAATAAAATTATCAACTATTATGAGCAAACAAAATTTATTGCTGAAGAAAAGGAAGATTTAGATAGCGAATATCAACAAGAAATAATGGAACTTGCATCTGCAAAAGCTGCACTTTCTGAAATCGAAAGCAGAATGACTATTAAAACAAACATCTCGCTGCAGAATGATAGAATCCTCGAAAAACGAAAAAGACTTTCAGATTTAGCTACAAAAATTACTCTTGCAGAACTTCACAACAAAGGAGACCTAAGAGAAGTAATGCTTCTGAGAGAAGAATCAGAACAGTTGAAAATGGAGATGACTGACGATATTCAGAACCTTTACGCCATAGGTAGGTCTGCCTCCGGATTGCCAATGTCGGTTATTCTCGATCAATGGTTAGAAAATGTTCTTAATGTTGAACAAACCAAAGCTAGAGCAGATGTAATTTTGCAACGAAAAGAAGAATTTTATAAAAAGTACGATACATTTGCTCCATTAGGTTCAGAAAAAAACAAAATTGAGAGAGAAATTGAGCTGGCAGAAGAAAAATATTTGAAGTATGTAGAATCATTAAACCAGAGCCGACTAAAGAAACAAAACGTAGAATCGAGTGCAAGTGTGAAAATCATTGATGAACCATATTTTCCTTTAACTGCCAAAAAATCAATACGTAAGATATTAATAGCAATTGGTTTTATTGTTGGAGTGGTTCTTACTGCCGGAGTATTTATTTTGTTAGAATACGTTGATACCACTATCAAAACTCCTGAGAGAGTAGTTGAATTTACCAAATTATCCCTTCTTGGAGTATATCCGAAAATTTTAGATCAGAAGAAAACCAATGTTGATTTTCCATACATTACCAACAGGCTTGTAGAATTAATAATCCAAAGAATAAAGTTAAGTATAATTAAAATTGAAAAAGAAGAAAACGAACCATACCTTATATTAATAACAAGTACACGTGATAGGGAAGGCAAAAGTTTTATGGCAGATTATTTGTTTGAGAAGATACAGAATGCTGGAAACAAAGTAATGATAATAAAACCACACAGAGAGGAAGATAATAGTGTAGAACTCAAATCGTTGAAAAAAATAGGTGAAGATAGTTTTATAAATAAATTGAGACAATGGTTAGGGATAGAAGCATTAGTAAATGTAATATCAAGTTCACAAAAGAAATTAGACGAATTTGAGGACCCAATAAAATCTAACGAAACTTTCGTTTATGAAATCAGCAATGACTTCTTCGATGTTGACAATATAAAATCTCTGTTACAAAATCCTTATATCTCTACTATTAGCTACGATTATATCTTCTTAATATTACCCCCTTTATTAAAAAGCGAATTCCCTGCCGAAATTGTACGAAAAACAGATTTGTCTATTTTAGTAACAAGAGCAAACAGGAACTGGAACAAAGCAGACGATCAAGCACTACATTTATTTCAAAACTCAATAAATCATAAATCTAAGGTTATTTTAAACGGAACTCGAGTTGATATTTTAGACTCAATGATTGGAGAAATTCCAAAGAAACGATCCTGGAGACGAATTCTTGCTAAGAAAATTATTACTTTCGATTTCTGGTCGCAAAGAGGCATTTAAGAGATTTACATTATGATAAAAAAATTATTAGCAATAATAAAAAATGATAATTTCTTATCCTTATTTGGGCAAGTTAGCTTTGCAGTATTAAGTTTTGGAAGTGTTTCTTTCCTTGCAAGAAGTTTTTCGGTAGGCGATTTTGGAGAATGGGCACTATATCTTGCTGCAATCGCATTTTTTGAAATGATACGTTTCGGAATCATCAGAACTCCACTAGTTCGTTTTTTGGCTGCTGCCGAAACAAATGAAGAAAAAGAAGAACTCATTGGTTCAAGCTGGATTTTAGGCCTGATTGTAACCGTAATTTTGATTTTAATAGTTTCACTTTCTTATCTAATATTTGAAAAAGAAATTAGCGAATCCGGATTTCAATTATTTTTTATATGGTATCCATTATTTTCTATTGTTACACTTCCGTTCAACAATGGATTATCGATACTTCAGGCAGGACAAAATTTTTTAGATTTAATGTACCTGAAAGTAATTGGAATGGGTAGTTTTTTTCTTTTTATATTCTTAAACTATCTTTTTTTCAGACTTGAACTAAAGTATATTGTATATGCAAACATTGCCTCATATGGAATCTCCTCAATATATGGAATAATTAGAGGATGGACTGGATTGAAATTTATGATCAAGGCTAAAACAAAAACAATTTTGGAGCAATTTAATTTTGGCAAATTTAGCTTGCTGACTTTTCTTGGCGGAAACTTACTGAAAAGTTCAGATACATTCATATTAGGTATAATGATGTCTAAAGCAGATGTTGCATTTTATGCAATACCATTGAAACTGATAGAAGTGATAGAAATTCCTATTAGAAGTTTCGTAAATGTAGCATTGCCAAGAATGGCAAAAGCCAGCCGGACTAGTAAAGACGAAGTAAGAGGGATTTTTTATACCTATTCCGGAATATTATCAATGCTATTTCTTCCATTGCTGACACTATTGTTCATTTTTGCAAAACCATTGGTATGGATAGTTGCCGGCGATGCTTATATAGCTGATGGAGTTCCTTCAATAGCTATTTTCAGAATATTTCTTATCTATGGTTTTTTCTTGACTATCGATCGTTTCACAGGAGTTACACTCGATAGTATCAACAAACCAAAGTTTAATTCAATAAAAGTACTTTTGATGGCATCTGTCAATATTATTGGCGATATTATTGCAATATATTATTTCGAATCGCTTCATGCAGTTGCTTTTGTTACAATAATAAATTCAATGCTGGGAGTTTATGTAGGAACTCGATTTTTGAAAAAAGAAATTAATTTAAATATTTTTAAAATCCCGGTAATTGGAATAAAAATTATTAAATCGAAAGGATTAAAACATATATTTAATAAATAATGTAGTAAAATTAGTCTAAATGACTACTATGTAATCTTTCGTTCTTTAAGTATAGAAAAACAAATAAACTAAAAAAAGAGACAAGATTTGAAATAATAACAGATTTTGTAAAACAACAATTAATTCTCAGAAATAAAATTCAGACAAACGAATGGGAAATGCAATTGGAGATACCGGTGCCAAAAGATTTTTTATCCTTGTTGCAATAGCTTTGCTATTGTCTTGGCCTGTAATAGGACATTTGATTGCTACAAAAGGTATAGTAATTGCAGGTATGTTGTTATTCTTACCGGGCATTATTGCGGCAGTAATATTCCTTTTCAAAAATCCGAAATATTCTGTAATTGTAGTTTTTGTTTTATCTTTTACAACTATTGGACTTTTAAGATATTTGCCTGGCCAGCTGCCCTTAGGTTTGTTGGTTGATGCAATTTTGGCAATGGGCATGATGTCGCTTTTTTTTGTTGGATGGAAAAATTTAGATTGGACACCTACAAAAAGTTTTCTTATGTATGTCTCTTTAATATGGATGGGATATATTGTTATGGAGATAGGGAATCCTGAGATGAAAAGTCCTGTTGCATGGTTCTATGCAATGCGAGGCATGGCATTCTATCAATTGCTTATGGTGCCATTAGCTTTGATGACTTTTAGAAGGCTAAAAGACCTTGATACTTTCCTGAAAATATGGTTTGTTTTTTCAATATTAGCATCGCTCAAAGGCTTGCAGCAAGAAATATTAGGACCAGATTTTGCCGAACAAGCATGGTTAGATGGCGGAGGTCATGTAACTCATATACTATTCGGTAAATTGAGGGTTTTTTCATTTTATAGCGATGCAGGTCAGTTTGGAGCCTCACAAGCACAAACAGGATTAGTTGCAATGATTATTGCTTTAGGTCCGGGAACCAAAAAAAAGAGAATGCTTTTTGCTGTGGCATCTCTTCTATCTTTTGCAGGAATGATGATTTCGGGAACTCGTGGTGCAATGGGAGTCCCTGGTATTGGAATGTTTGCATATTTCCTATTATCAAAAAATTTTAAAGTCCTTGCTGCAGGAATTATTTTTGCAATTCTTGCATTTTCTGTAATTAAATTCACAATGATTGGCCAAGGACTACCATTAGTCCCACGAATGCGTACAGCACTCGACCCAAACGACAAGTCTCTTTTAGTTAGAAAAGCTAATCAAGCAAAATTAGCAGTTTATTTAGCGAAGAGGCCAATTGGAGGAGGAATAGGCACTGCGGGTGCTTGGGGACTTAGGTTTAGTCCAAATACATTTTTAGCCCAAACTCCAACTGACAGTTGGTTTGTGAAAATTTGGGCTGAAACGGGAGTTGTTGGTTTTTTACTTCATACTTTTATTCTATTTTTTATACTGATAAAGACGGGCTTTATTCTCTGGTATAAAGTAAAAGACCCGGAAATAAAGTATATTATGATGGCATTATCCTCCGGATTCCTTGGAATAATTGTGGCGAGCTACGGAAACGGAATATTAGGACAAATGCCTTCTTTAACAATTCTTATTTTGACATGGGTATTTCTTAGCGTTTCAGATGAATTAGAAAAAGAAAAATGGCAGAATTTACCTGAAAATGATAATTTGATTACCATTGGAAATGGAGTTTTATTACCAAAGAAAGCTGTCAACGATGAGGCTAAAACAAATATACTTTTAACTTGAAATCTTATTAAGAAGTAATTTTTTTTCATTTATTTTCATTTATTTTTGTGGCTTATAATCAAGTGTTTAAATAAGTAATTCTACGAAAAATTCGTTTTTTTATCGAAAAACACTGAAAAATCGTGAAAGGTTTTTTGCATTTATGTTATTATATAGTGAAGGCTTAAATGTAACAAAACTGAAACGATGAAAACTATATTAAGATTATTAAACGACCTGCTTTTTCTGATTTATCCTCAAGTATGCGAAATTTGCGGAAACGTTCTGTCTGAACACGAAGATCAGATTTGCTCAAAATGTCTTTACGAATTACCAAAAACAAATTTTCACTCAGTTATCGATAATCCTGTAAATCAGCTGTTTTGGGGAAAAGTAAAAATCAATTCAGCGACATCATATTTCTTTTTCAGGAAAGGGAGCAAATTCAGAACACTTATTCATAAATTGAAATATTCAGGTAAAAAAGAAATAGGTTTTGAGTTAGGAAAACGTTTCGGAGGGCAGCTTGCAAAATCAGAACATTTCAAAGACATCGACATAATTATTCCGGTGCCATTACATCCAGAAAAATTAAAAGAAAGAGGTTACAACCAAAGCAATTGGTTAGCAAAAGGAATTTCAAAAACTATGAATAAAATGGTTGATAATAGTTCACTATGTAGAAAAAAATATACTGACACCCAAACAAAGAAAAACCGTCAGGAAAGATGGGAAAATGTTAAATCTGCTTTTGAAATAATTGATGTAGAAAATCTAAAAAATAAGCATGTTTTACTGATTGACGATGTTATAACAACCGGAGCAACTCTTGAAGCATGTGCCAGCAAAATACTCGAAATAGAAAATACAAAAGTTAGCATCGCAACAATTGCTATGGCTGCATAGAATAATCTTTCAATTATTTATTTTTTTTAGAATAAGCCAAAATTGCTTTGTCAAGAATATTTTTAGCTTCAAGATAATCGCCAAAACCATTAGATTTTAATTGCCCTTTCCCTTTATAGTTTGTAAACCAAATTTCTATAATCTCTAAAATTCCATTGAAATTTTTGTTTAAATCTTCAATTTCATATTGTTCAAAAAGTTGAGAATTTGCTTTTATGGCAATAAGTTTGTCGTCTATTTCTCCATTGTCTTCAAGTTTTAAAACGCCAATAAGTCGAGCTTTTACAATGCTTCCGCGCTTTTCGGAACTGCCAAGAACAATTACATCAAGAGGATCATTGTCGCCTCCATCTTCAGCAGGAAGAAGGCTTCGAGGAATCATTCCATAATTTACCGGATATGAAAGATATTTTACAATTCTTGGTTTGCCTTTCCTAAATTCTAATTTTAAATGACCGCTCTCTTTTTCTACTTCCCATTTTTCGTTTGAACCGCTCGGAATTTCAACTATTACATTCAAATTTCCATTTTCATCTACCGGTAAATAATCATGAACAAAATGTTTTGAGCCGGCAAGAGTATATTCA
>JABHKC010000141.1 GCA_018692315.1 Bacteroidota bacterium
GCACTATTTAATTGGTCTGCTCTGCTGAATTTCTTTTTAAAGTCTGCTTTCTGATATTCTGTCAATGGTTCAGAAACCATATCAAAGAATGTATCAAGAGGACTGGAATTAACAATTTGTCTTGCCAGTCTTCCTTCGTATAATAATGGAACTACGGCTTTGTCATTTACTGCCTGGTCAACTGTATAGGCATCGATAATTCCACCGAACTTGGCAGCTGTGCTTTTATCCTTTTTAAATAATGGAGTTCCCGTCATTGCTATAAAACAAGCATTTGGTAAAGTCTTCTGCATGTCGATATGAAAAACTCCATGCTGAGTTCTGTGACCTTCATCAACTAAAACGAAAATATCGTGACTTTCTAAAGGTTTTTTAATTTTCTTCATGGCAGCCGAAAACTTATTGATGATGGTAGTTACAACTGCATCGCTTTTACTTTCAAGCAAATCAACTAAACGTTTACCTGTAGTTGCATTTTCTACAAACATACCGCATTTTCTGAATGTGCCAGTAATTTGCCTATCTAAATCGGTACGGTCAGTAACCAATATTATTTTAGGGTTTCGAATTGCTGGCTCCAAAGCAATGGCTTGAGCTAACATAACCATAGTTAATGATTTTCCACTTCCTTGTGTATGCCAGATTACTCCGCCGTTTCGTTTGCCTCTATCCAGAACTGTCATTCGCTTCATGGATTTTTTGATGGCGAAAAACTGTTGGTAGCGTGCTACCTTTTTTGTGCCATTATCAAATAATATAAAGCTATATGCAATGTCTAATAATCGTTTTGGGTGGCAAAGCCCAAATAGATACTTGTCTTGCTCTGTGATTTGTATTTCTTCTTGTTCTAATGCGTCAAAATGCTGGCGTACATACCTAAATCTGTCGGAGAATAGTTTTTCTTTCTGTTTTAAGGTGAGCGGAGTATTTTTCAGCTCAAACAATTTTCTTAGATGTTCCTTTTCTTCTGATTCGGTGTTAAACTTCTCTTGCCACTTCGACCAAAATTTTTCCTTTGTTCCATTAGTAGCATAGGAAGCTTCTTGTGTTGCCACGCTCAATGTGAGTTGAGAATAAACATAAAGTTGACGTATTCCGTCATCTTGTTGATTACGCAAATGTTGACTTATTGCCTGTTTTAACGGTTCTTTCATGTTTGGGCGTTTGCATTCTATGATGCAAAATGGAATCCCATTAACAAACAAAACCAAATCGGGTCGGTAATGTTCTTTGCTTGTGCTTCGCATTACAGAATATTCTTCGGTAACATGAAAAACATTATTTTCAATATTTTTCCAATCAATATATTGAAGCGTGAAGCTTTTTTTATCTCCATCAATATTTTGTTCCAAAGCTTTTCCTAAAGAGACTAAATTGTATGCAGATTCACTGGCATGAATATAACCTTCATTCATAGGAAGATCTTTTAACGTTAATATGCCTCGTTCAATATTCTCGTTAGAAAAAATGCTTGTTTTGCTGGCACTTACCTGAATGCTATTAATTTCTTTTAGCTGCTTACGTAAAACATCTTCCAAAAGCACATTGGTTGTTTTATTGCCACGAAATTGTAAAGCCTCATCTGGCGTGAGATATTGATATCCTAAGTTTTGCAATAGTTGCAAGGCAGGTATCTGGCTTATATGGTCTTCTTTAAAACTTGGTGTATCCATTGCTTTCGTATTTAATTTTACTTCTGTTTTTCATGTATAGAGAAATGCTGTTTTATATACACGATATCTTTTTTATGTATAGTTTTTAAGTATTTCCTTTATATGAATCTGCTTTTTTTGATGTTTTTTAGATTGTTTTATAATTTGTAGAAGGTGTACTTAAGTATTTTACTCTATACATATTTGATTGATATGTATAGAAAATGCGTGTTTTCTATACATGTTTTATTTGATTGACATTTGACAATAGCTCAAATAAATCTTTATTGATGTAATAGTTATCCCTACCTATCTTCACTTTATGTACAATCCCAATTTGACTAAGTTCATCTAAGTATTTGGTGGCAGTCAATCTGCCTACGTCTAAATCATTCACAACAAACTCTATTTTAGTATAAGGATGCTTAAACAAATTATTGATTAAATCCTGACTATAGAATTTGGTGTTTTCTCTAATTATCTTCTTGCTTTTTAGCATTAGGATTTTTATTCCCTCTATAATATGAATGGTTTGCATGGATGTTTGTTCAATAGCTTCAAGTATAAATAAAACCCAATCTTCCCAGGCATTTTCTATACGTACATTTTGTAGCAAACGATAATAATCCCCCTTACTTTGGTTGATGAAACGACTTAAATATAAAATGGGTAAATTCATCATTTCTTCCTTAACTAAATAGAGGATATTGATAATTCTACCGGTTCGACCGTTGCCATCGTAAAAAGGGTGAATGCTCTCAAACTGATGGTGAATCACTGCCATTTTTACCAAAGGGTCCCAATCGCAAAGTTCATTATTATTCATAAAGCTTTCGAGGTTGGCCATATGAGTTAAAACTTCCTCGTGTGTCTGTGGTGGGGTATAAACCACTTCGCCAGTTTGTTCGTTTTTTAATTCGGTGCCGGGTACTTTACGAAAACCAGCTCGGTTTTCTTCAATAGCGGCCTGCATATCTATAATGTGGTTATTTGATAAAAACCACATCTTCTTTACTGTATGAAAACCCCAGCGCAAAGCTTCAGCATATTTATGCACTTCTTTGGAAGCAATGGTTTTAAATTGGTTTTTTAAGTAATCAGCTTGATAGAGTTCATCATGTGTAGTCACAATATTTTCAATAGCCGAACTGTCTTTGGCTTCCTGCAAGGAAAGGGTACTAATCAAAATATTCTGATTAGGAATACTTAAAGCCGCACCTTTCATTTCGGCTAAAGCACTACGCGCCAAGGCTACTTTTTTTAAAACAGCTTTTGATTCTAATTCCATATCAAATGGAAGTGTTGGGATTTGATAATTCATATGCTTTTCTCTTTTCGTAAATTGTCTGAACTATGATTTTTGTGATTGATTTGATTCTGTTGATTTATACTTTTTGTTTGTAAGGCGTTTGAAATTAAGGCTGGTTTCACCAAAGTTGATTAATAGCCCAATTTGAAGATTGTATGCTTCAAGGTAATTAATTGCCTGAGCAAAATGAACATCTTCCAGTTTAGTTAAAGCTTTTAGTTCAACTGATATTTCACCTTCAACCAAAAAATCAACCCTCCTTGTACCAATGTGCTCATTTCGATAGTGTATTGGCATTTCAAACTCTCTTTTAAATGCGATATTCTCTGACGAAAACTCTATGGCTAATGCTCGTTGATAAATCACTTCCTGAAAACCATTACCAAGTGTACTGTGAACCTTCATTGCACAACCAATAATCTTTCCTGTTAACTCCGAATGTTTATATTCTTTTTTAATCATAGACAATCATTTAATCACACAAATCACAGTTCAGACGTTTTTTTCCCGTTAACAAAACCTGCATCATTCCCTTTTTCTGTTCACGGAGTTTATCGGTTTTGGCTTTGAGTAATTCTAATTCTTTGTCGGCAGCTTGGAAAACTTTTGCTATTGCGGTTTGTTCTTCAATCGAAGGAAGATTTATTTTTATCTTTGAAAATAGGTCATACCACAAATAAACTCTTACACCACCTTCTCCAAGTGCATTAATGCGATATTTGGTGTGGTCTAATTGCAAGAACTGTTGGAGATAATAATCCAAAATTTCTTTTTTTGTTTTGAAACATACATAAAGAGAGCTAATTACCCCAATTTCGTCTTCAAAGTAGGCTAAAGAGCCTACATTTATTCTTGCAGGATTATAGGCAAATTCATTTTTCTTAATAATCTTATAATTACTTAAATCTTGTCCAGCAACTCTTCCTTCAAAATGGTCAGTCTGCAACACAAAACCATTTGTATTTGTTACAGAATATATATTTGCATCAATAAGTTCTTTGTTTCTTCTTGAAAAGTTAGTTGTCACATCATCTATTCGAACTTTCTTCCACTCCTCACTAAACCCCTTCAATCTCTTCTTGCCAGTTAATAGATTTTGCATCAACCATTTTTTGCTTAACTCTTTTTGTGCAATAAGTTGATTATTTTTATTTATGGCA
>JABHKC010000142.1 GCA_018692315.1 Bacteroidota bacterium
CTGCCCATATCCGAATGAAACGCTCGTTTGCTTCTTTTATAATTGTTGAATATTTAATTCTTATTTCATTTATTCTATCCATGTGGCAAAGATAGGAAAAAAAATTAATAATGGAGCAATTATATATTTACAATTACTTGGCAATATAAAACGGTTTCAAATATTCCGGAATATCACTTTTATGAATGGAGCTATAGAATTGAATCACCAATTTACTCAAAGATTTTTTTTGAGCCTATAAATAGCTTGATTTTCAGAAAATGTAGGCTTCCGTCTAAAGATACTACTATGACAGGCGATGAAAAATATGATACTGAAAAAACTACCTGCCAACGATTTGATCCAAAATTAGAATCAAGATTGAAGATATGTTCTGCCAAACCTAATGTAATACAGATTTACAACGAAAAATTCGAGTTAATTAAGGAGCTACGCGATATGGGACATTTCGGAATTCTTGGCTCCGACGAAAAGTATATTTATGTCTATAAAAAATATCAACCGAAAACTCACAGTATTCTGATATTAAAATATTTAATAACAGATTTTATTAAGGGGGCTTCTAAAAATAGTAAATTTTAAGGCGTAAGAAATTTCAAAACCGCAGTTTACTATTGTAAATGAGGATTTTGAAATTTTGAAACAACGAAGAAATTTGCATTTATAGAAGTCCCCTAAAGTAAATCTTTCAAGAAGAAATTTACGCACTAAATTTTTAGTGCCCGCAGCCTCCACCGTGCCCATGTTCTTTGCCTAATTCTACTACTTCTTTTATTTCGGGAATGTTTGCTTTAAGAGTTCGCTCTACACCGGCTTTTAGGGTTTGAGTACTCATTGGGCAACTTCCGCAGGCACCAAGCAGTTTAACAACTACAGTTAAATCTTCTTTAATTTCGACAAGTGAAATATCTCCACCATCAGCTTGCAAAAATGGGCGGATTTGCTCCAAAGTGTCTTTTATTCTTTTATGAATTCCGTTTTGATTATTGTTATCTTCCATTTCTTTTATTTTTTATTTATTAGATTATAAATTTAGTAAAACTTTGTTTTTAATTACTTGTCAAAATAGCTTAAGATTTTCTAATGAGAAGAACAACCTGCACTATCCGACATTTCTACTTTTTTAGTGGGCTCAATGGTCTTATTCCGAATTTCTATTTGTTCAGCAACATTTTCAGCCAATTTAGCGAAAGCTATTCCGGTGATAGAGTTTTCGTTGACCGACGAAGGTACTCCATTGTCGCCACCTTCTCTAATTCCTTGAACAATAGGAATCTGTCCTATGAAAGGAATTTCCATTTTTTCGGCAAGTTCTTTTCCTCCATCTTTTCCAAAAATATAATATTTGTTTTCGGGAAGTTCTTTTGGTGTAAACCACGACATATTTTCAACCAAACCCATAATCGGAACATTTACCTTATCGCCTTTAAACATGTTTATTCCTTTTATTGCATCAATAATTGCAACTTCCTGCGGGGTAGATACCATAATCGCTCCTGTAACAGGAACTTCCTGCACTAATGTCAAATGAATATCGCTGGTTCCGGGCGGAAGGTCAATGAATAAATAGTCGAGCTTGCCCCAGTCGGCATCAAACAAAAGTTGTTTCAGCGCCGAACTTGCCATTGGGCCACGCCAAACTATTGCATCGCCAGGATTTGAAAAAAATCCGATAGAAAGCATTTTTACACCATAATTCTCAACAGGCTTAATTATTGTTTTTTCGTTTTCTGTAAGAACCTCAGGTCTTTGTCCTTCCACTTTGAACATTTTTGGAATGGAAGGCCCAAAAATGTCTGCGTCTATTAAACCAACTTTGGATCCCATTTTTGCAAATGTAACAGCCAGATTTGCTGCAATAGTAGATTTTCCTACTCCTCCTTTACCAGAGGCAATTGCAATTATGTTTTTTATATTCGAGAATTTTCCATTTTCTGCTCCGGCTGCTATATTCGAAACTATATTTATTACTATTTCAGTGGAATTATTTGTGGCATCCTTTAAAGCCTTTTCGCAAACTTTTGGAATTGAGTTTTTGAAAGGAAAGTTACCTTCCGGTAAAATCACATTAACGATTATTTTTTTTTCAGAAACTTCAATATCTTTTACCAGATTTAATTCTACAACACTTTTATCTGAGCCTGGAACCAATATTTTATTTAGTACCTCAAGTACTTGTCCTTTTGTAAATATCATAAACTTATCTTTAATTGTATTAATTCTAAATAAGCTGCAAATATATATATTTTTTAAAAACAAAGCTTACAGGTTTATCAAACCTAATATTTCAAATTTTGTGTTGATAGTAAAACTTTGACAACGCATCGGCAAATCGCTTTTCGCCTCACCACAATTCACTTTTTGTACACACGATTTGATACAATTTAAAAAAAAGAAAGACTAACAAAACATAAAATTAAGGGATAACAACATGAAAGTCTAAATAGCAGTTGATGTTGTAGTTCAAGAACTATTTGGGCAGTTATGATATTTATATCAAACAAAGATAAGAGTTTCAGGATAAAAAAGAAACCAAATCAATTATGGGGACTTCTAAAAACAGGAAATTTCAAGGCTTAAAAAAAAATTTGAAACCGCAGTTTACTATTGTAAATGAGGATTTCAAAATTTTGAAGCAACGAAGAAATTTGCATTTTTAGAAGTTTCCTTATTTAATTTTAAACTCAACTCGTCTGTTCTTGGCTCTATTTGATTCTGTATCATTCGGGGCGATTGGATCGCTTTCACCATAACCTTTTGGTTCAATTCTATTGTAATCAATACCACGTTTGGTAAGATATTTAACTACAGCATATGCCCGTCGATTCGACAAATTCAAATTGTATTCTTTTGAACCAATATCATCTGTATGTGCCTGTAGTTCAACCGAAATTTCAGGATTTTCATTTAGCAGTTTTATCAATTTGCTTAGTTCAAAATAACTGGATTTTTTTATTACTGCTTTGTCGAAATCGAAGGTAATATTCGAAAGTCTAATAGAAACATCTTTTTTTAGAGGCTTTAAATAAATATCCTTTTCAATTTTTTTGGCTGTAATATTTTTGAATCTTAGATGATATTCAAAAGCGATAATGAAATTTTGTATAGCTGCCTGCTGAACTTTTTTGGTTTCTACAGCATATTCAAGAAACATCAAAATCTCTTTGTATTCAATTGCTTCTTCCCATTTTATTTTCGATTGTTCAGCAAAATCAACAGCTTTTTGCTCATAAATATTTGCAGAATTTATGACGAGCTCATCTGATTTTTCTTGATATATTTTAATAAGCTCAGTCAATATCTGCAAATACTGATTATTGGCATTATAAGATTTTTCGTACGATTGATAGGTTTTTTCAATAATATGTGAAGTATTTTGTCTTATGATCCCTATTACTTCATCTTTTCGTTGAGAAAATATAACATCTTTTATTTCTTCTTCAAGTTTTAGGTTCTCTTCATAACGAACTCGCACGTTGTTGTGTAGCAGCATAAAAGCT
Organism: Bacteroidota bacterium; assembly: GCA_018692315.1. Classification (NCBI taxonomy): domain Bacteria; kingdom Pseudomonadati; phylum Bacteroidota; species Bacteroidota bacterium. Next base: position 3,501 of record JABHKC010000142.1, read on the forward strand.
TCCTGAATTTCCTTGTTGGCTTGCTCAATTATTTTTTCCTGATCTTTTGTTAAATTTAATTCCGGCCACAATTCGGGCAATTCCCTTATTGATTTGAGTTCATAATCTATTTTCAATTCAGGGGATTCGAGCAAAACTCTCTCAGAGATAAATGAATATCCTTTAGCGGAAGCTATTAGCCTATAATCTAAACCTTTCAAAATAGAACATTCATAGATTCCGGCCGAACTTGTTTCTTCCATTCTGTCTATTAGTGTTGTATCGATAGTTGATATTACATCAATTTGAGCACCTGAAATTGGTTTGCTGCTATCGTCTTCAAAAAGTTTGCAAACAACTTTGGTGGTTTTTGGGACATTTTCGCTTTCAGGGACAAAAGTATAAACAATGTCATCGAGTTGCTTATATGTAACAGCATGATAAAAAACGCTATAATCTCCTGAAACAGAAGGTGATTTATCATCCCATGGAGTATTTATGAAAGCTAAATTTTCAGAATTTTGCCATTCCCCTTCATCATTCATAATACTTTTGTAAATATCCCATCCTCCTTTGCCGCCTGAACGGTTCGAAGAAAAAAGTAAAGTTTTCCCATCGGGTAGTATTCGTGGGCATTCCTCGCAGTACATATTTATATGATTCGGCAATTTCGAAGGAAAACTCCAGATTCCATTTCCATTTTTTTTGCTACTAAAAATATAATAGCATTTCGTTTTTGTAGTATCCGCAAAATCCCAGGCATTTCTCATGAAATAAATGCTTTGTCCATCTGGAGATAATGATGGAAAGCCTTCATAATCGGCAGTGTTTATTTGGTTTCCAATATTTCTTGGATTCACCCATTTGTCGTCAAATTTTTCTGCAATCCAAATGTCCATGTCGCCGTATCCGGGTTTCTGGTCGGTGGTGAATAGCAAATATTTTCCGTCGTATGTCTGAAATGCCCCACCAACAAAATTTGACGGATCGATAATATTATTTATCTCGCTGATTGGCTTTGGCAGCGACCAAAGGTTCTCACCAATTTTTGAAGTTTGGTATAAACGCCAAATTCCGGAAACATCCGACTGAAAAACCAAAATTGATCCATCTTTACTAATACTCGGAGCATATTCGTTGTGAGGAACAGTATTGATAATTTCGGGCAATTTTTGATATTGTTGACCAAAACTATAAACTGATATTAACAATAATAAAATACAATTTCTCATCTATGGAGGTTTACTAAATTGAATATTGTAATTTCATAACTCATAATTAATCATTATCATCTGTGAGCTATTTTTGTAATTTTCTAGCTTAGCGGTGGAAAACTGATAAGAATAATAAATCCCTATTTTATTAATTCTCAGTCCGGCAATTGCAGATACCGATTTCGTTGAATGGTATGAAACAGATAAAGTATATCTTTCTGCGGCTTTTATTCCTAAGTTTGCATCAAATTGATTTGTTATAGTGCGATATAAAATTGAAGGCATGATTGTAATTTTTTGCCCTTCTTTTAAATTCATTCCGGCATGAACAAATAGTTGATTTCGGTTTTTTTCAATTTCATTTTTAATATCAGAAAATTGAGTTTCTATAGGAATAAAATGAACAGCCGATGCTCCTAAATAAAGATTCTGATAGTTGTATTTTAGTCCTAAACTTAAATTTGGAATAAAAAGATTTGTCTTTGCCGAAATAGCCGGGTCGTTCATGTCGGTTGCCACAAACTCTGTATTGTCAACACTAAACAAGAAAAATGATGTTCCAAAACCAAAGCTCAGATTATGTTGCAGGTATTTTCCTTTTTTCAGATGATAGGCATAGGCAAAATTTACTCCTGTTCGTCTGAAAGGTTCATTAATATCATTGAAAACAAATCCGCCGAGTCCTACTCTTCCCGATCTTGGAATGCGGCTTCTGCTATCCATTTCTCCAGTGTGATTATATTTTTTATTTGTTTTTATTCTTGTATCGAAAGAAAAACATTGCGAACGAGGTGCATCTTCTACGCCAAGCCATTGCAATCGGGAAAGTAATGAAATATTAGTATTTGTGTTTATGCCAGCAATTGCCGGATTTATAATTAATTCATTTAAAAGTATTTCATTGTTTATGGGCATTATTTGGGCTTGCAGAAAATATGCTGAAATAAAAAGTATAATTAATAAAATGCTTCTTTTCATGTTTTCTGTTTTAGCGAATTATTGATACTTTGCCTTGCATAGGTTTGCTGCCATTTTTTAAATCAATGAAATAGAAGTAAGCGTCGGATGGCAATTGTTTGTTGTCGAAAAGTCCGTCCCAGGGAACATTGTAGCCGATTGATTTAAATACTATGTTCCTGTATCTATCGTAAACTTTCACCTCAATATCAGGAGTATATTCAACTCCTTCAATCAACCATAAATCGTTAATGTTGTCTCCATTAGGAGAGAAAACATTAGGTATAGCAAAGCAAGTTTCATATGAAGTTGGAACTTCAAATTCGAATTCTTTGATGCAATCATTATTATCTATAATGTATAAATCATAAAATCCAGCAGAAAGTTGACTTATAGAATCGTTTGTAAATTGATTGAACCAAAGTATTGAGTAGGGTATATGTCCGCCGGATAGCTCAATTTTTATAGAACCATCTGTAGCAAGCTCGCATGAAGGAGGGTAGATTTGTTCGTTTGCACTGATATCTTCGGGTTGACCAACATTCACACTTTCAGCAATTTTACAATTGTTGGCATCTGTTATTGTTAAACTGTATTCATCAGCAGATAATTCATAGATGTCTATCGTGTTTTCCCCGTTTGACCATAAATAAGAATAAGGAAGAATCCCTCCCATGATATTAGTCGAAATTTTTCCCGATTCATCCTCGAAACATAGCAGGTTTGTAATATGAATATTTACTTTAAGTTCGGCTGGCTGAATTACTTCAAAATTAAATGTATTTATACACATATTATTATCGGTAATTGTTATACTGTATATGCCTGCAGGAATATTTAATAAATCTTCTGTTTGACTCGAATTGCTCCACAAATAGCTGCTTATTGGCATTGTTCCACCCGAAACTGTAATGTTTATACTGCCATCATATTTCTCAAAACAGCTAAGATTCTGGATGCTATATTGAATTGAAAGCGAGTCTGGTTCAAAAATTTCTGTACTATCCATAAATATGCAATTGTTTGTATCGCTTATGGATAGCGAAAATATGCCGGCTGAAAGATTCTGTATTACATTTCCCGAAGCTCCATTGCTCCATTGAACTATGGAATAAGGTGGCGTTCCACCAAAAAATGAAACTTCAATCTGCCCTGAGCTATCCTCATAGCAGTTTAAATGGTAGCTTGTCATATTACCTTCTAACAAGTCGGGCTGACTAATTTCTATGCTATCAGTTTTTGTGCAATATAGATTGTCAATAACCGTAATTGTGTAGATGCCTGCTGATACAGAGAGTAAGTTTTGAGTAGTATCTCCATTACTCCACAAGTAGGAGTGATAAGGTAATGTTCCTCCCTGAACAAAACACAAAATCTGGCCGGTTGCATTGTTATAGCAATCTACATTTGTTGAAGTCAGAGCAATAACTATTTCGTCCGGTTCAAAAATTGTAATTGAGTCTTCTACAAGGCAGGTATTTGCATCCAATACACTAACAGAATAGAATCCTGCATTGATGCCCGAAATATTTTGTGTAGTCATTCCATTATTCCACAAAAACTGTTGGTAAGGAGTTGTTCCGCCAGATACAACCAGATTTACCGAACCATTTTGTTGACCAAAACAATTCAGGCTATCTGCCGACAAAATGGCACTTAAGGTTTGTAGGGGTTGAGTAATTCCAAGTTC
>JABHKC010000143.1 GCA_018692315.1 Bacteroidota bacterium
AATCATTCAAAATAAAATTCGGTAAAATTTAAAATTGAATAAAAAAATTAACTAAAACTCATCAATGTTAATATATTTGAGCATGAAAATTGTAGAAACGTTTATGAAAAAAAAGTTTATGAATTAATCAGGTTAGGTATTTACTCTTAATATATTTTTCAGTTAAAAAAACTGGGTATAAATGTTTTGCCCATCTATTATCTTGACCATAACAAACAGGATTGCGTTCATTGATAATATTTGCACTAATTAAATCAATTTCGTCACTATCTAGTCCGTCATCTTCTTCTTTATCCCAAACTAAAATCTTTTCAATTTTCAAAACTCCATCAAAAGGACTAATTGTTTCTCGTATTCTCAAATACCAAACTGCAAATTTCACATCAGGTATTCTTTCTGTTTCATACATAAAAGCAGGCGTTCTGTGGTGATTTGGCAAATCTGCAATTTTTCGAGAAATATCTTTAACATCTTTTGACAATGATTCGGGATTAAATGCTTTTGAAACTCCAACTACGCTTGCGTAATTTGCTTTTATTGATGAAAGGTTCTTTAAATCTGTTTTGTCCCATTCATATTCGAGAGAACCATCTTTTATAAGAAATGTATTCTTGTTTAGTTTTTTCTTTCTAACCAATTCTGCAACAACATTTTTTTCAAGTTTTATCATTTCATCTTGAATTTTTGCTACTCCTCTGTCCTCATATTTCTGATTGTCTTTTAGTGCAGAATGTGAATAAGAAAGTATCTTTTCAAATTTCAAATCTTGTTTTTCTAATAATTCTTGTTTATTTAATTTTGAAACAAGATTATTAAAGAATAATTTATCACTTGAAGAAACAGCATTAGCATTGCTTGGCAAGCAAATTACTAATGGATTTAATAAACTAAATGCTTTGAAAGTATCAGGATTCTCTCTATAACAAATACCTACTCCGATTTGCCCTGCAATAACAGGGTACAAGCGTTTGTCATAAGCTATATCATCAACTTTATATGTTCTTCTTGAACCATCAAGAAAGTACTTAAATAACGTATTTCCTTGAACCTTCTTTGCTATTGCCTCTATTGATTTTGATGTTTTTAGACTTTTATCTGTTTCCCCACTTTTTTTAACTTTAATTCCTTGTTTATCGTCATATTCAAGTTTTGGCACTTCAACATTCTCAAAACAATACTTATACGATTTATAATTTTTACCGTTCGTCTCTTCTGCTATGTAGTCTAAAATACTTTTCATATTCAGGATATTCTGCTTTGGTTAGTTCAGCGTTGGCAAGAATTTGCTCTTTTGGTTATTTTGTGTTGGTATTTTGTGAGTCGGCAAAAAACCAAATGTGAAATTTGTGCGGTGGCTTTACATTTATCTGTTTTCTTGTAGCAAATTTATAATTCAGTTACGTTTCTGCTGATCAACATCTGTGTAAGAGGAAACTTCCTCTTATTTTTTTATTAGTTGGGTAACTATTATTTCCATTTTCTCGGGAATAAGGTGAATTTTCATTAAATAATGTCATCTATTGGATTTATTAAGTTTATAAAATTATTCTTGCAAATATGTGTATATTTCTGTTGTTTCGATTGGTACATACTCAAATATTGATTGACTTTGCTACACATTAATTAAATGTTAATAATACAATTGCAAAAATAAAAGAATTCTAATAGTCAGCAAACTATTTTTGTCTTTTTTTATTTGCATAAATTTAATTCGGCTCAGGCAAACATGTTGTTCGGGTGCTTCAACCCAGCATAGCGTAGTTTGCATCTGCGCTTTTTATCTCCCCTCAGGTTTTTGCTTGTGTTTTTTTTGTTTTGCAATTTTTTGATTTTTGATTGGAAAATTTTCAATTATCTTGTAGAACTTTTCCATCTGAGTTTCAACTCAAATTACCTTTTGCTTAATGAACCGCTAAGTACGAGACCCCTACTCTTAGTGGCACTTTGGCAGGCTCAGCAGAGCTGTGAGAGCTGCACTGGTGGCTATAATGCTGTCAGTCGCCCCTACCCGATTATGACTCGTTTTTTTATCATTCTAAAAGTATGTTTTTACTGCAAACTCAAATTGTTCAATAAAAACATTTTTAAAATTTGTTATATTATTTTGTTCATAGAATAACAACATTGCTTTTTTGTAATTAACACTATCTACTGTTCGAAATGAAATAGGACAATAATTATAATTAATCAAAATGGCATTGCATACTATCCTGGCAGTTCTTTTGTTTCCATCAACAAATGGTTGAATGTAAGAAATTAATATCAAAGTCAAGAGAGCTTGTTCAAAAATATTTTCTTTTTCATTTATTAATTCACAAACCCTTGATAGAGATTCTTTTATCTGAAATTCATTGTCTAATGGTTTATAATTTGTACCTGAAATCCCGACACGTCTTTTTCTTATATTTCTATCAACAGCAAGTTCTTTTGTTAAAATACTATGAATATCTTCAATCTTTGAGACAGATAACGGAAATAGATAGTCTGGGTTTTCAACAATAAAATCAATAGCATCTTTATGGTTAAGCAACATGATTGCTTCTTCTTTCGTTTTTCCTGCTGCGGTTTCTTTTTCTCTTAATAATCGTTCTGTTTCTAAAAGCGAATAGGTATTTCCTTCTATTTGTGATGATTTCCAACTTAAATCTATTGCTAAACGTTCTAATTCTTTTTTATATTCAAATTCACTCAATTCGGAAATATTTTGGATGTATGTTTTTTGAGATGTGCTTAGTTTTTCTATTTCTTTGTTCGAAAATAAATTTACGTTTGGTAGTATTTCAGTAATTAATGAGAAATTGAAATTTTCGTTAATGTCTCTTTCATCAATTTCTTTTTCGTAATATTTCTCAATTTCAATTTGTTCAAATAGTGTATAGAAAGGAGAAAGTTTATATCTTGTTGCCTTTCCTTTTCCTATTGAAATTATTATTTTTTCTGAAATTATTCTTGAAATTGTCCTTTTTATTGTTGCAAGACTCTTATTTTCGCTTATTCCTTGCAAAATATCATTAGAAGAGCAATTTGGATTTTCTTTTACAAAATTTGTTATCAAATTATCAATATTCATATCATATGATTTAGCTCACAAAAGTACTCAATTCGGCTCAAATATGCAAATAAATGAGCTATATTGTTTCTTTAAATGAGCTACAACATTAGTATATACAGAATATTCCATATATTTCTCTATTATATTTAAGTTTTAATTTCAATCTCATCGAATGGATTTACAATTTCATTAAACTTTGTGCTTGATACATTTGTGTATATTTTCAGTTGTTTAAATTGTTTCATGTTCTAATATTGATTGACTTTGTTATAAATTAGTTTAAATTAAAAATACCATTGCAAAAATATAAGAATTCTGGAAGCTCGCAAACTAATTTTGTCTTTTCCCCTTTATCCCAAACCGGAGAGATATACCATCTGAACATCAACTCAAATTTTCTTTTGCTTAATGAAGCGCTAAGTATGAGAATCGTAGCTTAGTGGCACTTCGGCAGGCTCAGCAGAGCTATGAGAGCTGCACTGGCGGTTATTTGACCGTCAGCCACCTACTCGATTAGCGAATGTCATCTATTTGAAACGATTACAGATATTGTCAATTTGTGAGTGTATTTTATATCTGAGCGAATCATTCCATACATCATGTCCCATTTCATTATAAATATGAATATCCACTTCAAATTCCAGATTTTCAGCTGCCTCTTCGAATCCTCTCACTCCTAAATCAAGAAAATAATTATCATCATTGGCTACATGGATATGAATTTTATCGGAGAGTTTTTTTAAAAGGCCTTCTTCAGCATTTTCAATGATGTATCTTAAATCATACTTCTTCCAGTTTTCCGATACAGTTGTAACTACATATCCGGTTTCTCGGCTAAATACCTGCATGGGTTTTCCATCGTCTCCTCTTTTGCTGAATACTGATTCATAGGAGCCAAATTGTTGGCCTTCTCCATAGAGGATTTCCATTAATATATAATCACGATTTGAAATAATTACTTTTCCATCCTTACGTGCATGGATTTTAGGAGTGCCATCTGTTTTAGAGTAAACATTTGTTTTATGATCATACATATTTCCCATGCTTTCAAAATGCCTGAAATCAATTGGATCTGGTGATGCAGCCCATGCTCCGTCAAAAATGTCAGGATATTTTACCTGCAACCAAAGTGTTGCCCATCCTCCTGAAGATTGTCCAATCAAAAATCGGTGTCTGCCAACTCTGTATTTTTTCTCAAAAGCTGGTATAAATTCGTTAACAAAAGATTTATCTCTGGGACCGTTGTTTTCTGAATTGGCAAATACATGATACCCATATCTACACTGCTGATCCATAAAAACGAAGATTTTTTCTTCTCCAAATCCGGACATGCCATATCGCTTTTGGTTGAAGTCGCCCATAACAATGTGAAAGCGATTGCCTCCCCATCCGGGAAATACATATACTACCGGATATGTCTTTGTTGTGTCCCTATAATAACTTTTAGGTAAAATTACAGCACCTGTAATCTTGCTTGGTGTCCCATAAAAATCAGTAAGAAGTTTGCTTTCTATTTGTATTTCTTTAAGTAAGTCTGTCTCATTAAAAGGATATGGATAAATAGGGTAGTCAATCTTAAAATTAAAAGTTTGTTTTTTACCTTTCTCAATTCTAATTATTTGTTTATCCGAAACCAAATTCCCAGGTGCTAAAAGATTATCTAATGTAGTATCTATGTCAAATAAAACACTTACAGAATAATAACCTTCAAGATCTTCTAATGAATGTAACCATTTTGTTGCTGCTGTATCAATCGTGATTTTATGTCCCGGTATGAAATTTTCAACATCAAGTGCAAAAGCAGGTTGTGGATTTGATGTATTTGGCCAATACAATGCGAGTTGAGTAGTGTCTGAATTCATCAGGACAAATAGTCTGCCACTGAAATTCCTATCGTTTTTGATGTACTTTGAGGTGTCTATATCAATTGTAAAATTTATACCTTGACCGTAAAAGAATGTTGGTAAGCAAGCAAGCAATACAAGGATTTTTATTTTCTTCATTTTGTCATCATTTAGATTATAATATTCGCACCGGGTAGCTTACGCCCCCTAAGAAGCGTGCGTGCAAGTTTCCCGACACACGGCTCAGGCACTTTAAAGGCTTTCCGGCGAAGGGTTACCCGGCTTTTTATTGTTTTAGTACAATTTTTCATTTGCAGCAAATGTAGTAATTTGCTTGCATTTCATAGCAATGTCTTCTCTACATTTTATTCTCTGATAAAAGTATTTATCGAATTCGGGCAGATATGGGTTTGCTTTGCTTTTGATTTTCACATGGTAAATGATTGGAACTATAGTAAGTATAAAAAGACTACAATTGAGAGGCTATATTTCCTTTTCTCAACATTTTCAATTTTCTCGAAGAACTTTTCCATCAGAGCATCAACTCAAATTTCCTTTTGCTTGATGAACCGCTAAGTACGAGACCTGTACGGTTTGTGGTGTGAGAGGTGCACTGGTGGCTATTTTGCCATCAGCCGCCTACTCGATTAGCCTTTCGTTATTCTTCTTTTTCTTCAATTTTAAATGTGATGTCATATTTAGTTTTTAAATAATCAATCATTATTTCTTTTCGCTTATTAATAAATTCAATTGGTTTTTCCCAAATATTATCATCAAAGTCAATTTGGTTATTACTGTTAGTTGGAAACAAAAAGTCATATTCATTAACATATTTACTGCCAACTATTTTTTCTCCTTTTGCATTTGTAGACTTATCAGTAAAAAATAATTTTGGATGTATATTAGTCTTAAAACCATTTATTTCTCCTTTGGTTGGTTGCATATTCCAAACTATGTCAACAGTATTGTCATAATCAGCATTTCGGTTCTTTAATTTTCTTGGAAATACGTGGTCAATTTCAGGATTAAAACGCCCTTTAATGTCAGGTTCAAATTGATAAATTCTTTCAGGTGTAAGTATTTTTAATACAAACCAATTGTAACCTACAAAAGTGTCTTCGTGGATTTCAATATTTCGTTTTTTCTTTTCAGAGATAAAGTCTTCAATTTCTTGTATAGGAAAATCAAATAATTCATTTGTCCCTTTTGACTTTTCAGAAATTAATCTACTGAAATTATCAATGTAACTTTGTAAGTTCCAGTCATTTATTTGTGATTTTATAAAATATGAATTTATACTTTTCAGATTTTGCCCAGAGATATTCTTGAATTTATAGCCTTTACTATATATCTCGTAGAAATAAACCATAATTGGAAGCAATGCTAAATTTCTTGGAATAATTGAGTTGTTATTTATCTTAAACTGTCCCCACAAATAATCAGTAAAGAAAGATTGTAATGGAGTTTCTAATTTATCCCACGTTGTTTTAAAAACATCAATTTCATTTTGTTTTACTTTTTTCGGGTCAATTCTTACACCTTTTTTTACCAGTAAATAAATTAGTTGAAGAATATTGTAAGCATTAAACAAATAACCTTTTCCAGTTGAATTATAAATTTCTTTTGAACAACCTTGAAGTTTTTCTTCAAAGTCATAATGTTCAGATTTGATTTTAGAGAACAATATGTCGGCTAATGACAGAGCCATTCCACCAGTATTTAATCTTTCGAAGATTTCGTTCACTACTTTCTCATTAGAAGTTTTAATTGGAAAATAAGCAAGTGATTTTGTTTCCGTTTTAACAAAAATATCCCAAAGAATATCAATGTTATTTTCAATTAACTCTTCTTCCTTGTCATTAATATTTTCGTTTAATCTTAATATTGACTTTCTGTAAGTTCGTTTTTCTTCATCAGGTTGTTTTGCAAATAGTTCGTTCATTCTGATAAAATTCCATTCAAGGTCTGAATTCTTTTCTGCAAATGAAAAACCAGTTTCTTCGGGGTCATTTCCATTATTTAAATCAAACAGTAAATCATACACAAGAATTTTTCCGTGAAATGTATATTTCAAACAACTATAAAGAGTTTGAATTCGTTGTTGTCCATCATAGATGAGCCATTTGTCAGGTCGTTTATGTAAACCTTTGTCAACTAATTTTGGAATTTCATCAGGTAAGTAGTCTGAGATAAATTCTCTGTATGGTATTTCTTCATTTGTATTCCAAACGATAAGTCCACCAATAGGATAACCTTTCAAAATAGAGTCAAATAATTTACAGATATATATTTCATTTTCATACCTACTACCCCAAACATAAGGTCTTTGTATTGCAGGAAGAAACCATCCATTTGTTCCACAATTTGCATTATTTATCGCTTCTTTTATTGAAATTCCTAAATATGACATTCTAATTTCCTTTTTTATGTTGCTAATTTCTCGTTTTCTTTAATGAAGGCGTAGAGTAGAGCCTGATAGCCTATTCATAATTTTTTTTTTCTACAAAGATAATAAAATTAGTTAGACTATCAGTACCCCCTTCATCAAACCGTACGTGAAGTTTTCCCTCATACGGCTTACCGATAGAGTTCTTCATTG
>JABHKC010000144.1 GCA_018692315.1 Bacteroidota bacterium
ATAATTTGGATTAAACTCAGCCATTATTAGAGATATTTCAGTTATACCATCCGAATTCAAATCCGAAAAAAATATATTTCCAGTGCCACAAATTTTCCCTTCAAAATTCCATTGGTTAATAACAGCATCTTGTTTAAAAACTGAAAGAGATATCCCATCAAAAGAATTATGTAGTAATAAGATTTTTTCGCTTGTTCCATCTTTATCCAAATCATAGTAGAATATTTCTTCATCGGTTTGATATGCTGTTGAGCTAAGCAACTCAGTTTTATATTTAGAAAATTGAGATGGAATAAAATAAACTACTGGGATTAGTAGAAACAAGCTTAGTAGAAATGGGCTTGTCAGGATTATCGTTATTTTATTTATCCTAATCACTTATTTGCAATTATATCACATTTAATTAATAACATTTCAGTAAAAAAATCAATCATCAATTTGGTATTAGTTCTACCTTTGATTTGTTCAAGCTATTTTGTCAAATATACAACTTCGCTTTCAAATTGCAATTATTTTTAACAATTAATTGAAAAAAGATTGCATTCATCGTAAATAGGTTTGCAAAGCATTGCTTTTACCATAATTCACATTAATTAAAATTTTGTTTTCATACTTTTATAGACAAATTTATAAAAAATAAATTAAAAAAAGCGAAGTTCGGAAACTTCGCTTATCATAGGTACTGCTATTTTTTTTAAAGGCTTCTTTTGCTACTCCATCCCATCCAACCAAATTTTCAGATTTGAAACCTTATCTCGCGAAACAATAATTTCTTTTTCAAACTCCTGTAAAAGTTTTATTTTAAGACGACTTTTAGAAAAAACCAATACATCGCTAATAGAATTAATATTTATTACAAAACTGCGGTTTACCCTAAAAAACATGGCAGGGTCAAGAATTTCTTCTAAATCTTCCAAAATATAATCTACAATATATCTTTTTTTACCCTTTGTAATTAAATATACAATTCTACCCTCGGCATGAAACATAGAAATATCCTCGACTTTTACGCTCCTAATGTGTTCACCAATTTTAATTAAGAACCTGTTTTTAAAATTCTTCTGAAACTGCGACAATGCCAAACCAAGTTCCTCAAATTGCAGCCTTTGTTTTACCGGTGTTAGATTTTCGCGCATGCTTTTCAATTTTTCCAAACTCGAATACAAACTTTCGTAAGTTATGGGTTTCAACAAATAATCAATGCTGTTCAGCTTAAAAGCCTCGATTGCATATTCGTTGTAGGCAGTAACAAAAATAGCAGGAGTATTTATATTTATTTTTCTAAATATTTCGAAACACAAACCATCAGCCAAATGAATATCCAAAAAAAGTAGCTCGGGCTTAATTTTTGAATTTTTAAACCATTCAATAGTTTTCTGAACTGTTGAAATTTTGGCAAGAACCTCTATATCAGGATTGTATTTTTGCAGCAACATCTCAAGTTTTTCTGCTGCCGGTTTTTCATCTTCTATTATCAATACTTTCATTATCAATTATTTAATATTGAATTATCAAAGCTAAACTATTTTCAAATGTCAATATTATTAAAAATATTCTAAAATTTAATCCATCTTTAATAAAGGAATTTTTATTGTACATCCTTTTTCATTTTCATAAATATCCATTTGATTTTCAGTGTAATATGAATATGCTTTTTGAATATTTTGAAGTAAATTTTCTTTTTCCTTTTGTCCTATTAGTCGCTCACTTTTTACATAATTTAGTTGTAAAAACTCTCCTATAATTTCGCAATCAATTGTTAATGACTGATTTATAGAAACAATATTTTGGAAAACCGCTTTTCTAATAAAATATTGAACAGTGCATGGAATTATTCCAAAACTTAAATAATTGTTTCCAACATTCTTATTGAAAATTATGTTATTCGCAAAATTTGAGTTTAGAACAAAAAGCAAATTGTTAGAATTCTCCAATTCCGTTTTTATACTAACCAATTCAGCATGTTTATTATCAAGCGTATAACGATAAACTTTAGATAGATTATCAATTAAATCATCAGCCGATTTTGTGTTTTGTTTCATTAAGGAAATTAGAGTTTCGAGACTTCTATACAGAAATTCAGGAATAACCTGATTTATAAAAGATTGAAGTTGATATTCAATATTTTCTCTTTCGGTATTTTCTTTTTGCAGGACAACTTTATTTTGTTCGTATAAAAATATAATGCTGAAATACAGCATATTATACAAAATACTACTTATTAGAAATATTATATTGAAAGTAATTAATTCAGTTCTAAACGAGCTAAATCCAATTATATAGTAAAAATAAAGTGAAATAATTAAGGAAACTATGGTTAAAGATAAAATTGAATTTAAAATAAATTGAATTATTATTCTAAAATTCAAGCTTTTATCTACTGGTAAAATCTTGTCAAGAATAATAATTACAAGTCGATTCGATTCTAAAACCAGAAATGTTAACACAATATTTAGCAAAACTTCCTGACTAAAAAAATTGTCAGACAATTGCTCTAAAGAATCAAAAATCAGCAAAATAAGAATATAAACCAATGTTCCGTAAAGTGGAGCAGCTACTATCCGAAAAACAATATTGTGTATGAAAAATTTATATTTCAATGGTTTTGTATTATATAATTTCTAAATTTTCAAATTATTATTGGAAGCCTTACTGTAAAATTTTCATCTTTTTGAACAAATATTTTCCTATTTGTGAAATAATTATAGCGTTTCTTAATATTTTCGAGTCCAATTTTGAAATTATTTTTTTCTGGTTTTTTCATCAAATTGTTCTCAACTTCCACATAATTTGGTTTCCCAATAAAATTATTAATAACTACAAGATAATCATTTTTGTCTAAATATATTTCAATTTTTAAAGGCATTTCTTCAGAGATAACATTATGTTTTACAGAATTTTCTATCAACATTTGCAAACTCAAAGGTGGAATTTTCGAATTCATAATATTTTCGGGCAAGTTGATATTCATTTCCAGCGAATTCTCATATCTGACCTTCAATAAAAAAGCATATGCTTTACTTACTTCCAGTTCTTCGCTGAGGGAAACCAATTTTCTTTCATTTACACTCAAAATGTACTGATATGTTTGCGAAAAACGTCTGACAAATTTTTCAGCAAGTTCTATATCGCGATAAATTAGCGAAGAAATTGTATTTAAGGAGTTAAACAAATAGTGCGGATTCAATTGACTTTTTAAAGCATCGAATTGCAATTTGAGCTGTTCGCTTGCAAGTTTAACATTTTCTACTTGTATTGAAGCATATTTGCTATACGAATAGTTCATAAAATCGACAATTGTGAAAATAAAAACTAAAACGAAAGTAATAATATTCAGTTTAATAAAAGTATCAGAATGATCTTCGTAGAAAACTGATACAGAAGAATGTGAAACAAAAAATTTCGCATAAGCAAATAGCAAAATTGCAATTATCAAGATTGCGATTAAATTGAAAAAAACAAACTCAATAAAAAACCTAATTGCAAGATTTGTTTTCCAAAAAACTTTCTTGTTCAAGACATTGACAAAATGAAAAAATGTAATACCAATCGAATTAGAAATTATTAAACTATACAATATTTCCTCGAATTGTACGAATACTAAAGGAAATTCCGATGTCTCACAAAAATTTAGGTAAGCAAAAACAAAGAACCCTAAAAAAACACTTATTATTTGATTGTACCAGATTTTTTGCATATAATTTATTGAAAAAAGTATCGTAAACCTGCATCTAAGATTTCCATATATTCATCTAAATTTATAATTCTACCATAAAACAACCTCAAAAGTAATTAGTTTTCTATACATTCCATAACTCTTCTGTATTCAGAATTTGATGATAATGATTTTGCGACCTCCAAATATTTTGCTTTTACTTTTGCTGTTTTCATAGCCTCCCTTGGGCAAATTTTCAACAATACCGAACCTATTTCTATGTTAGATGCAATTTTTTTTGTACTTTCAAGAGTTCTGATAATCATATCCTCTGTTAGATTACTTTTATCAAGAAATTCGCGTAAAACTCGTCCATGTTCGGTATTGCTACTAATGCTGCTTACACCAAGGAAAAATGCGTTCAACAAATCTCTATCATTTGGAAGTTGGCTGATAGAACTTCTTAGGACTAAGCTTAATTCTGTGTCGGAACTTAACCGTTTTGCAGCAAAATAAAAATCTTTGAATGCAGCCTTGTTCATTTCGTGCGTCCTTAAAGTATAGCGCAAAACACTACCTTCTTCAGTATTACTTGTCATTGTATTGACAGTTGCAAAATACGCAATTCTGATTTCATCATCATTAAAATCAATTTTTTTGATTTGGCGTAAGATTGATCCAATTTCGGTATTTGAAGTTAGTTTTTTTACGGTTCGTAACAATTCAGCCATAGTTATATTATTCATATCTTCCTCTCTAAGCAATTCTTTCAAGACACTTCCGGCTTCGGTATTGCTGGTCATAGTATTCACTACTTCAAAATATGTTGTAACTATGTCAGTATTATTGAAATTTACTTTTCTAAGATTTCTCATTAAAGAGCCAATCTCCGTATTCGAAGTAATTCGTCTGATGCACCTCAACATTGCAATCATTGCTTTATCGTTAATATCTTGATTTTTGACAAGGTGTCGAATTGTACTTCCCGCTTCGGTGGAACTTGAGAGTTTATTTAAACTATTAAAATAAGCTTCAATAACATCATTATCGGTAAAATCAATATCTTTCTTTATTGATCTTAAAATTGAGCCTCTTTCGGTATTCGAACTAAGTTTTGAAACACAGTTAAAGTAAGTGCAAGTCAAAGTATTATTTTGCATAAAATTGTCCTGATATTTTCTGTAAAGAGTTGCCCTATCGGTATTTGATGCTATAAGTATAGTGATTTTTTCACAAACCAATTCTGTTTCATGTGTATTTAAAGTGATATTATCGAGAGTTGCTTCAAAATAGCGTTTCATGACACTACTTCTGCTTATTTCTTTTATTTCGGAAATTACTCCATTAATTCCGTGTTTTGCATAGATTCTCTTTACTCGTCCATCAGAATCAATTCCTGAAGTTCTAATTACATCAAGCAAAACATCGGCAAGCCATCTTTTTCCATCAGGTTCGAATGGAATTTCTTTTCTACCTTCACGATATTCATAACTTAAGTTTCCATTACTATCGCTTTCAATATCTATTGATCGTTTGTTGCCGAAAGTTTTCTGACTAAATCGTAGATAGCCATTTGGCGATATGCTTACAATTTCTGTATCCTCATCAGAAACAGTGATTTTTCCTTTAGATTTTACTTCTATAGTTGTTCCGGTATCGTATGAACGAGTTTTAATACAACACTTTGTTTCATAAGCAATTGAGCTATCAATATTTGAGAAATCGGCATGTTTTATTGCATAAGTGTATCTTCCATAAGAATTGCTTGAAAAAATAACACCTACAAGTGAAACTATTAAAAACACAAAAAACATTCTACTAACAAATCTTTTATTTTCCATTACTATACAATTTTATATTTAACATGATGCAAAAATCTACATTAATATAAATGTCGGAAAATTTAAATGAGTGAAATGCATATTTTTTGTCATGAGTTGTTGAAAGAATGTATCAAAAAAATACTCTGATTTGTTATTCCAATTAGATTATAAGTTGAAATTAATCTAAAATGTTTAGCTAATTTTATAATAACATATTTATTCTTTGAATATGTAGCATGTTTTTGTATTTACTTTTCTGTACCAAAAACCAAATTCTTTAGTCACATTCATTATTATAAAATTTTATATTGAGGGGACTTCTAAAAATACAAACTTCTGCCTTGTATCTAAATTTTTATATGCTCATCTACAGAAATAAACTCCGCTATTAAAATTTCTTTTGCCATGAATGTTGCTATTATTGAAGGTCCCCTTGAATTATTGCAAAAGCTCAAAACTTTTTCAAGAATCAATCCTGTCAGATACAAATTTAATGAAAGAATTAAATCTGTTAAATATTTCACCATTAAAGTTATCTTCAGATAGCCTTGTTTTCATGACTGTTTCAGCATCTTCTTTTTTATCTTCCGGCAAAACTAATGATACAGGAAAAGCCTCGCAATGCATGCAATTTCCATTTAGCAATTCATTAACTTCTTTAAATACAAGTGCATGACCGAATTTTTTATCTTTCATTTCAAAACTACTACCACAACAACTTACAAAAATCAATTCTTTCATTGATAGTTTATATTTTTTTACAAATCCTTTCAAAGGCGCAATAAACTTTCCCATCCAAATTGGCCCACATAAAATAATCAAATCGTATTCAGACAAATTCTTCTTGAGCTTTTTAATTCCAAAACTTAGTCCCAATAACAAGAAAAAATGAACATTCAATCTTGGTTTTAATTCCTCAATTTCACAATTTAAGCTTTCGGTAATTTTTTTTGCTAAAAACCGATTACTTCCATTATTTGAATAATAGATTACTATGGCCTTTTTCATATTAAATTTCAAGTTCACTATCAAATTAAACAACTCTAAAACTTACCAAATTTAAGAGAAATTCCGTATGTGAAACCATGTAAAAGATCAGTTTCAAATTCATATTTTTGGCTATCGAAATTATCTAATCTAACATTCGATGTATATCTGTATTTTACGCCAAGCGAAAGTCGCATGAATGATACCAGATTCATCTCAATTTCCATACCCGGTTCAATTACTACAAAAGCGTCGGCATCGTCAACATACCAGTTTTCTGAAGTTTCATACAACCATTTTTCCGTATCGGTATATGCTATCCCTCCTACTCCAATTACAATTGGAAATGCAATATGAACAGGAAACTTTGGCAAAATTATTGGCTCAATCAACAAACCACCATATCCGCCGGAAAGCACATAACGAGTATCGTTTTGCATGTTGTAATCTAATTCATTAGCAAAACCAAAACCTGCAAGACCAATTCCTATTCCATGGTTTAAAATCCAAGCACCTTGTGCACCAACCAAAATTGCATCTTTGTTTGCAATTTGAGAATAGGAAACAGTGATGCCACCATATCCGCCATTTTGGTAATTATTGTTACCAAAAACTGTGCTAACTTCATTGTCTTGAGCCATTAGAAAGGATGAACTCAAAATAAGGCAAATTGCCAAACTCGTTTTTAAAATCTTTGTTTTCATTACTTTAAATTTATTTACTGATTAATATTATTTTCTTTTGATACTTTTCGTAAAATTTCTTTTTTTCATAAAACATAGAATAATAGCTAAATGAAAAGACATTATCAATGATATAAAAAACATCTATCATTTTTTCTAAAGATATATAATTTGTTAAAGTGTGTATTTCACGCCAAGTGCAAAATCCCAAAAATTTACCCTAAAAAAATGCTCGCCGAAGACTTCGACAAATGGCTTAAAATCTAAGGTTACTGCAAGCGGAAAAGTATAAACCCTATATTCAAGCCCGAACATTGCATCAACTCCAACCACAGGCCTAAATCTATTTGTAACTTCGGTGTAATTCGAGCTTATATTGAAGTAAGCTCTTTCTTTATTGGTAAATCCAACATGTGCACCAAGTCCGGAATAAATATAGAGATTATCTTTTCCTTTCCATAAATATGGACGATAGGTTTGAATTATAGCTGTGGCTTGCATCCCATTGTCTCTAAAACTTAAATTTGCTTGTAAAGCTTTTATGTCGTCTTTGAACAACTGAAAAGAAAAACCCGAAGAAACCCCTCCTCTAACGCCATACGATTTTACATAATCTTGTGCCGAAAGCTGATGGACAAACAAAAGTGTAAAAATAATTAATTTGATTTTCATAATTTCTAATATTTATAAACTGATCCTGAACCTAAAATTGAAGTATTGATAATTAGTGGATTACCGATATAATAAACCGAACCACTTCCAAATATTTGAACATCTAACATTTCGCTGACATTAACATAGATATTGCCTGAACCGGAAATTGTAGAGAAACATATTTCCTGAAAAAGATCGTAAGAATAGATAGAACCTGAACCGGTAATTTTAAACTCTGTTTCATGAGCATTTCCATTTAAATAAATATTGCCAGAACCACTAATTTTTGCATCAATTGTTTCTACTGTAGTTGTGGCACTGATATTACCTGAACCGGAAATTTCTAATTCAACATAATTAGTAAAAATATCATCGGAATTTATAGAGCCAGAACCACAAATTTCTAATTTTGAGAGTTGTGGCGTTTTCACGAAAACTTTTATTGGCATATGTTGATCAATACAACGGTCGTTACGGGTTTTTATCACCAAATTGTTTCCCTGAACCTCTGTAGATATATAATACAAAAGGTTCGATTCTGCTTCTACTATCACTTGCGGTATTGTGTCAAAGCTCACAAAAACTACGAAATTTCCTTTACTTACAACACCATTAAACAAAGAAATTTCTCTTGTTTCAGATGAATATTCTCCATTACCATCTACACATAGCTTATTTCTGAAACAACTGCTAAGGATAATAATTGCTCCAAGAATTAATAAATATTTACTTTTTTTCATTGGTTTGGGTTTATTTGATTAATAGATTTTTATTTTTTTTGCCCACTGATTTCGCTGATTTTCGCTGATTAAATCTGTGAATCTGTGGCTATTTTTGTATTTTGAAATTTTCAGTTTTGTTGAATTAGTAAAAAACCCGAGTTCTGTTTAATAATAATTTTAGATTTTGCCTGATCCTTTTCGGTAATATTCCCTTTAATAAGAAAATCTTCATCCTCCCTGCCTCGTATTCTAACTTTCTCAAAACTATCGAAAGCATGGGGTAATCGAAAAGTTGTTTTTTCATTGAAATAATATTCAAAATAGCAATCTATATTTTTTGGAATTGTCAGTGTAATATCTGTATAACTCGCATTCAGTTCGAACATATCAAAAAGGGAATTTGAATTTTCAATAGTCAAATCGCCATAGCTTGTGTTGAGAAATACATTTTCGTTAAATATATCGAAATTCAGATAAGAAAAATATGCCTTCCCATGAATGCTATTTGCATTTCCTATATAATACTTATCCCTTTTTGAATTAATCTCAATTTTATTAATTTTATCAATACTTACGGTTGAAGACTTGCTCAAAATTTTCAAATTTGTTGCTGTTTTGGTTCTGAAATCCGAATAGCTAAGTTCAATTTTTCCTTCATTAATACGATTTAATTTGCAATTTCCGAACTTCAAATTTATTGTAGCTGCTTTATCCAGATTGTGTGCTTTTATATCGCCATTCGACAATTCAACATCAAGGTTTCCATTGAAATCGCTGAAATAGATATTTCCAAATTTATTGTTTATTTTCAGGTCATTATCTGACGGAATGTACAAGGTGTAATCAATTTGTACACTTGTATTGTATTTCAAAAGAATATTTGCAAAGTCGGAAACATCTTCCCAAAAAGAGTTTTTTTCTGCTTGAAAAACTGTTTCTGCAATCACAAAGTATTTTGTGTCGGTAAACTTAAATTCAATAAAATCGAAGGTTCCATCCAAGCGACTTTGTTTGTTAGACACAACTTTCATATTAATTTCAAATTTCACAGAATCCTTATCCCAGGTAATCATATGAATATTCCCGTATTTGTTTATAAGCTGTACTTCCATATCGTCATACACCTTGAATGATTTACTAATAAATCGCTTTTTTTCAAAACTTTGGCTTTGCAAAACAGTAGGCAAAATGAATATTAACGCCAAAATCAATCTTACTATATTAAATTTCATTATCGTAGGGTTTATTTTTTTTGTTTTTCGACTTATTTAATTGCTCTAAAATTTCGGTTAGAATTTCCAATTTTATTCTATAGTTCTGAATCATTGCTTGTAAAACTTCTTCGTTTGCCGCATTGTCTTTTAGGTCGTGTTTCAATTCCTTAAAAATATTATCAAGTTCCAAAAATTCGGTTTCGATGTCGGTGCGTATTTCGGGCTTATCCGAACTTAGTTGAAAAACATTTGAACTTAAAGTACTTATTTTTGATGAATAATATGCTTCTGCATCAAGCAGCAACTTAATATTTTCCGATTTTTCAAATTCAAGCTCAGTATTTTCCGAAGATAAAATTGTTTGTTGTTGATTGTTAAATATCATTGAATTTACAAAATATGATGCTATAAAAATTGCAATTGTAGCAGCAATTCTAAGACCAATTCTCTTCAGGTTCAACTTTTTTGGTGCAGATATTTGGCTTTGAATACCTGTCCATATTTTCGGATTTGCCTCGTATTCGTCGAAGGCTTCAATATTCTCAAATACAAATTCCTCTAATTTGTCATTTTTCATATCAAACATTTTTTAAAATTTCCTTAATTTTATTTTTTGCTCTCATATATTGCGATTTCGAGTTAGAAACACTTATATTCAGTATTTCAGAAATCTCCACATGATCGTATCCCTCAATTAGATACAATGAAAAAATCATGCGACTACCGCTTGGCAAAAATTGCATGGCATTCTTTACATTACTTACTGTTAGTTTTCGCTCATATCTTGAATCATCTTCATCTTTCTGATTTTCAAAAACTTGCATATCATCAAAAAATTCAAATACCGTCTTTTTTCGTTTTATCTCATTAATACATCTATTTATTACTATCCTTTTAGCCCATGTGCCAAAAGTTGATTCAGACCTAAAAGTTCCCAGTTTGCGAAAAATATCAACAAAAGCCTCTTGCAGCATATCTTCCGCATCTTCGCGAGCACCCATAATTCGGCAACATGTATTGAACATGGCGCGGGAAAACAAACTATACAATTCGAACTGTGCCTTACTATCCCCTTTTCTACTTCTCTCAATGAGTTTTATATGTAATTCAGCCTGCACTATTTTATAAAATTTACTCTATCCATAACTATTGACAAAATCATTTTTGATGGGTTGCAATTTATTACTATTTATTTTTTCAGAAAAAACAAATGTGATAAATACTAATAAATACTATTAATTCTGAAGGAATATTTAGATTTTAGGAGATTTAGGAGAAACGATTATTGCTTTGTTTTTCACAAAAATACTATACTTTTGCTTGATGTTGATACTGTAGAAGTGAATTTAGTTTTATGAAAAAGATTTTGGCAATTGATGATAATACAGACAATCTGGAGCTTATTAAGACCATTCTTAAAAGAGATATTCCAAACTGCAATGTGTTTACAAGCAAATTGGGTGAAGAAGGAATAGTGATTGCCAAAAAGGAAATACCTGATACAATTTTGCTTGATATTCATATGCCTGAAATGGATGGTTTTGTTGTTTGTGAAATTCTCAAAAATAATGAAACTACTAAATCAATTCCGATATTATTGGTATCTGGCTTAGGACATGAAACTAATAATAGGATAAAAGGGCTAAATTATGGTGCTGATGCATTTATCTCTAAACCGTTTGATAAAGCTGAACTCGTAGCATTAGTCAATGTGATGCTTCGAATTAAACAAGCTGAAGACTTATTAAAAAAGAGAAATGAGAATCTGGAGATATTCATCAAAAAGCAAACAAAGGAATTTAATGAAAACGAAGAACGATTTTTGCAAATTTCTGAATATGCCCTCGAATTTTTTTGGGAAATTGATGCCTACGGAGTGTTTACATATATAAGTCCTGTTGCAGAAAGAATTTTAGGATATAAAATCGATGAAATAATTGGAACGAGAACCTTATTCGATTTCCCTTTTCAAAAGAACAATAAAAATGCAAAGGAAGAGCTTATTAAATTTTTTGAAAGTAGATCAAATTATAATGAACAGGAAGTCATAGGAATTCAAAAGAATGATAAAAAGATTTGGCTTAAGATTAATGGATTTCCAATATTTAATGAAAAATCAGAGTTTGTTGGATACAGAGGTGTAACTCATGACATAACTCGCCACAAACAATCTGAAGAAGATTTACGAAAAAGTATGGCTGAAATAAAAACATACCAAAAACAACTAAAAAATTTAAATTCGGAACTAATATATACTGAAGATAAAGAACGTAGAAGAATTGCAGAATACATACATGATAGTATTGGTCAAACACTTTCTATAGCTTATATCAACTTATCCTCCTTGTTAAGAAAAGATATTGCACCTGATGTAAATAAAACTAAAGTTTCCTTAATTTTTCAATTCAAAACTTCTCTACGCTACAATTAACAAAGCATAACGAATTTTCAGAAGTGGAAGTTACCTTTTTATAAAAAGGAGTCTCAATAATTGTATATTTACTTGACTAAAAATAAAAC
>JABHKC010000145.1 GCA_018692315.1 Bacteroidota bacterium
CAAACTGCACATCATCTTTGACCGTCCTCAATTTTTATTCCATCAAAATAGCTCGCTATTACTCAAAAATAAAAATCTGTGGTAGTTCAAATCTGATACACATTTTAACCTTTCGTTACGAAAATTTATGAATTATTCAGGTTAAAAAAGATAGGCAAAAAATAATTTTATCTCAGTTTTTCCTGAAGCACATTTTTTTTTGAGTTGTTCTTTTCTGTTCAACTTATTTTTTGTGTTTCAGGTTTTTATTTATTTAAATGAAAATAGAAGTATTAATATTTGGATATTTAGCAGTCGTTTTTTCTTTATTAGAGGCTTATCTGACCTTAAACAAAATTTGGAAAAGAAAACACGAAAGAGTTGTTGCAGATAGTATTTCTATTCTTGGGAAATTTATTGGAATAATTCCGGTGGTTTTTTTGCTATTTTATTTCTTTTCTAATGCCGATGTTCCGGGATTTCTTAACCGATTGATAGTATTTATTTTATTACTATTTCATGTAATAATAGGTACAGGCTGGTGGGTAACCGGCGAAAGAACTAAAGGAATCTGGAAATTGGTGAAACGCTCGTTGAAAATTGAACGCAAAGAAGTTACCGTTTTAGCAAAATCTTTTTTCAGGCCTTCCGGAGCCGAAAAAATTCTGAACATTTTAGGGCAAACAGCCATGATAGACGGAGTTTTAGATAAAAAAGAGGCTGAGTTTATTCAGAGTTTTGCAGCAGAGTGGAATATTGATTTTTCAATAGACCAAATAGAAATCGATTATCACGAAAGTGTAGGCAACCATTATGTTAATCTCCGACATAGTATGGAGAACTATCTATCTATATCTCCACCCAAATCGCAAGTTTCACAGCTTGCAGACGTACTGAAACTACTGGTAAATGTTGACAATAATGTTAGCGAAGAAGAGCAATTAATTCTTGATGAGTTGAATGGTTTGATAGCAAATTATGTTAACGATGATTTAACTTGTTGTAGATATTTTGTTGCAATAGTACCACAAAACAACAAACAAGAAGAAGAAATTCCAAATTTACTATCCGACCAGATTTTTACTAAAAAGCAAGTAGCCGGTGGATATGCTTTCCTTAGCGAGGCATTTTTTTCTCAACAATATGCCGAAATTGTAGTTGAGCAATACAGGGCAATCAATTTATTTTCTGTTGTTATTCAGCCCGAAGACAAGAAATTTTTCAAACAGTAAATAAACTGTTTTTCAATTAATCTAAACTACCGAAAACCTTTTTAAGAATATCATTAACTCGAGCGAGCGGATCTTCTCTAATATCTTTTTCTTCTTCAGCAACTTTTAAAAAAAGGCCATCAAGTCCCTTTCGTGTAACATGTTCGCTTAAATCTGTGTTCACAGGAGTTAATCCTATCAATTGTCCTGCAAAAGTTTCTGCAACGCTATTATAGGCAACTGTCAAACTTTCCCACGATTCGTTTGTTGAAATACCAGCCACGAGAGCTTTGTCCAAAGAATTATCTATTTTTGGCTGAAAAAGATCTTTAAGTTCATAATATGTAGTTCCCCGCAAATAATGAGTTGCAGCAGTATCGTTACTATGCAAAATCTCAATTGCGTCAACAATCGTCATTGAAGTTATTGCACCTACAAAAATTGGAGTAGCTTCTTTTGCAGCATCCTCAGCTGCACGATTCATTCGAACTATTACATCTTCAATCAAATCGGAAATTCCGAGTGCAACTAAAAGTGCATCGTCTTTATATTCATAAATAATTTCAGCTTCAGGTGGTAGCAAAATTTTTATTATTTCGTCTTTATAATATCCATCCACTGCCGAAACTGTTGCAACTGAAGTATCGGTTCCTACTATTAATGCCGATTTCAAACCTTCGGCAATTTCTTCTTCTGTGAGTAAACTTTCTAATTGCTCGCAAGAAATCAAAAAAACCGAGAATACAAGTATTAATATATTGTTAATTATTTTCATCACATCTTATTATTAGTTTTTGCAAAATTACAAAACTTGGACAAACAAAATGAATTTTATGTCTGAACATTAAAACAACTTCAAATTTCTTGAAATAACGAAAAAGCCGCTCAAAAAATATTTGAACGGCTTTTAAATTTTGATTTAATCTACTTCATTCTAAAAGTCTAAAATATGTATCCCAATAGTAAAAGGATATAATTCTGGACCTTTGTCGGATTCGAACATTGGAGTGATATTGTAATTTGCAAATAATTGAACATTATCATAACCAATTCTTGCAGTTACTCCATATCTAAAACTGCTTAAATTGTAATCGGTTTTTTCTTTTAAGTCATATTCTCCATCACCGATTTCATATTCGTAATGCGAATTGGAGTGAAGTTTAAGTCCTCCAATCACACCAACTGAAATTGATAGTTTTTCCTGCTTTTTGCCAACCGGTGCTTGAAATTCCATCAACAATGGAGCTGTCAAATAGGTTGTATTTAGTTTGTTTTTTTGATACTCAATGCCTTCGTCTCTCCACTCGGTTGAACCATTTTCATCGTACCCGAGTGCAACAAAATTGTTTTCAAATCTATAATTGTTCCACTCAAAACCAAGACCTGTAACAAATCCAAAGTTTTCTTTAATAACAGGAAAATCGAACTCTAATAGGTTCAAATTGAAACCCCATGATTTGCTCAAACTACTGGCGTGAAGTTCATCATTACTAACAAGTTCATTGTTGCTGTTCAAATAATTATTAAGACCAAATTCAAATCCAGCCCAATGCGCATCAAATTCTGAATCATCTTTATCTTTCTTTTTTTCTATCATTTCATCAATGTCATAATCATACTCCTCGAGTGTGTCAACTACAACATCGCTATCTCCATCAGGGTTTTCAATTATTAAAATTTTTTTTGTTCCTAATTTAATCTTTGTTGTATCGGCTTCCTGGGCTAATAATCCGATTGTCAAAAAAACTGCTACTGTTAATACTAATACTTTTTTCATTTTTACTAAATTTTTAATTAAACTTTTAAATATTTGTTTCAAATTTGCCAGTATGACGATTTGATATTTTTATTTGTTACAGCAAAAGAAAAATTTATTTAAAGATTTAACGAATGAGTAAAAAACAAAAAATAATAATTGGAGTTACAGGCGCTAGCGGATCAATTTATGCGAAGCAATTAATTGAAAAAATATATGTAATAAAAAATCAATTAGCTGAAGTTAATATTGTCTTCACAGATAATGCAAAATTAGTTTGGAATTACGAAATTGGGAAGGAGGCATTTACAAAAATTCCTTACAAAATTTATAATATAAACGATTTCTTCGCTCCCTTTGCCAGCGGTTCGGCAAAATTTGATTGTATGATAGTTTGCCCATGCTCGATGGGAACTCTTGGAAAAATTGCAAACTGCATTAGCGATAATCTCATTGTGCGAGCCGCAGACGTAATGCTCAAAGAAAGGCGGAAACTAATTTTAGTAACAAGAGATAGTCCACTAAATTTAATTCATATAAATAATATGAAAATAATTACCGAAGCAGGTGGAATAATCTGTCCTGCCAGCCCTTCGTTTTATAGCAAACCTCAAAATATTGAACAGCTCATAAATTCTGTAGTAGAACGCATTATTGATTTAGTTGGCTTAGAAAATGAGCACTATAGGTGGGGGAATGATATTGAGAATTGATGATTGAAAATTTATATTTTTAATTATCAATTAAAATCCATCAATCAAAAATTTGAAGTACTTTTGTGTTTTGAATATTTTATAAACATTAAATTTAAAAATTATGAAAAAGCAGTTTTCATCATTACTAATAGTAGTTATTATTGGAGTAATTCTTCTAATTTTTTTCGGAAGCAGTATGTTTTATACGCTTCAACCGGGCGACCGAGCAATTATTTTTAGGCAGTTCACTACCGGATTAGACAAAGAAAATATTTTTGAACCTGGATTTCATGTAATCGCCCCATGGAACGACCTCCACATTTACAATGTAAAAGAGCAAAAAAGTGAAGAAACTATGGATGTTCTTGACAGAAGTGGACTTTCTGTAAATATTGACATTTCCGTTCGTTTTAATCCTATTTATGAAAAAATTGGTTTTCTACACGAGGTTTTTGGAAAAAATTATATTAACCAATTAGTTATTCCCGAAGTAAGATCTTCGGTAAGACAAGTAGCAGGAAGATATACCGCAGAAGAAATTTATTCAACAAAACGTTCTTTGGTTGAAAAAGCAATTATTGAAGAAACAACAATAATTTTAGAAAAAAACTTCATTCAGATGCGTGCTATGCTAATTCGTTCCATTGGACTACCGAACGAAATTAAAAATGCAATTGAAAGTAAATTGAAGCAAGAGCAAGAAGCCTTGGCATATAAATTCCGCTTAGATAAAGAAAAAAGTGAAGCAGAGCGTAAAAAAATTGAAGCGGAAGGTATATCCAACTATAATTTAATTATCAGTCAGAGTTTAACAACCAACATATTGAAACAAAGAGGAATAGAAGCAACCATTGAACTTGCTAAATCGAATAATACGAAAGTTGTTGTGGTTGGTGCCGGTAAAGATGGGCTACCTCTAATTTTGGGAAATAACTAAAATTGAAAATAGGTTCTTGAATATTTCTATTTCCACATTATAAAAGAAAAAAAGCACTCTAAAAATATTGGAGTGCTTTTTTTGTTTCCATAATTTTTTGCTTGGAATCATGAAAAAAGTATTATTTATTATTAATCCAATTTCTGGAATTGGGAAACATGGAAAAATTGCAAATTTGATTCCAAAAATTCTCGACAACAAGAATTTCTCTTACGAAATTAAATATACAGAAAATGAAGGACATGCAACGGAAATTGCAAAAGAAGCATCTGCAAATTTCGATATAATAACAGCAGTAGGAGGAGATGGATTAGTAAATGAAATAAGTAATTCTCTTATAAATACTAACATAAAATTTGCAATAATTCCTGCCGGTTCGGGCAATGGTTTTGCTCGTCATCTCAAAATTCCATGCACGGCTGCAAAAGCAATTCAATTAATCAACAAACAAAATATTCGAAAAATCGACACAGCCCATATCAACGATAAAACGTTTGTAAACGTTGCCGGAATTGGTTTTGATGCACATATTGCTCACAATTTTTCAAAATCGAAAAAACGAGGATTTTTATCTTATATAAAAATTATTTTTCAAGAATTTTACAAATATAAAGCCCAACAGTTCACCTTAGTAATTGATGGCGAAAAAATCAATGAAAAGGCATTTTCTATAAGTTTTTGCAATTCATCGCAATTTGGAAATAATGCCTTTATTGCTCCTCAAGCCAAAATTGACGATGGTTTTTTGAATGTTGCAATAATAAAAAAATTTCCTGCGATAGCAGCCCCACTACTTGCAGTAAGACTTTTCAACAAAACCATTCAGAAATCTAAATACTACAAATCAATTACAGCAAAAGAGATAAGAATCATCCAAGAATCGCAAGTTGTATCACATATTGATGGGGAAGCAATTCATCTTCCACAAGAGATAAAAATTAAAATCAATCCTCTTTCTCTAAATGTAATTTGTTAGCTCACAATAAGTTTTTTGCACTATTTTCTCACTGAAAATTAAAGGTTTTATTAAATATCAAAACTAATTTTTTGTACATTTGCAAGCTTTAATTTTACATGTATGAAAAACTTAAAAATCGCACTTGCATCTGATCATGCAGGCTTCAATACAAAAAAAACACTAATAGATTTTCTTGAAAAAGAAGATTATTTTGTAAAAGATTTTGGAGCATTTTCCGATGAGAGTGTCGATTATCCCGACTTTGCTCACCCTTTATCAATAGCAGTTGAAAACACCGAGTTTGATATTGGAATAACTTTATGTGGAAGCGGAAATGGAATAAGTATGACCGCAAACAAACATCAGGGGATACGTTCGGCGCTATGTTGGTGTGTAGAAATTACAAGATTGGCTAGACAACATAACGATGCAAATATTTGTTCGATACCAGCTCGTTTTGTCAATGAATCTGAGGCTATTGAAATTGTTAAAGAATTTTTAGCAACTGAATTCGAAAAAGGCAGACATGTCAAACGAATTAATAAAATTCCTTTAAAATAGAAAAGTAAATATTTACAAATCAGATATTTTAATCTCTTTTATGAATAAAAAATCTGAAAACAAAATTGCAGAAATTGATGAGTAGTACCTCAAAGTTATTTCAAAAAGAATCGGAAAAGGTTGCATTCGACCTAAAACACAGAAATACCATCAGGTTCAATATGTCGAAATATAATGCAGCTGTTGCCAAAGGAAAATCAAGATATTCGAACCTTGAGTTAGCAAAACAAAGAGCATCGGCAATAAAAGAAAATGTTCTCCAAAATCTTGATAAATATTTAATACAATTTGAAGAGAATATTTCGAAGAGAGGAGCAAAAGTAATCTATGCAAAAGACAATGATGAAGCAATTTCCGAAATTTTATCGATACTAAATTCGCATGAAACTAAATTAGTTGTAAAAAGCAAATCGATGACTACAGAAGAAATTGATTTCAATAAAAATCTCGAAGACAATAATATTGAATCAGTGGAAACAGATCTTGGAGAATATATTGTGCAGGTAGCTGGCGAGAAACCATATCATATAGTAACTCCGGCAATGCACAAATCAAAAGAAGACGTAGATGAACTTTTTAATAAAAATTTCGATACACCAAAAAATAGCACACCCGAATATTTAACAAATTGGGTGAGAGAAAAACTACGAGAAAAGTATATTAATGCCGATGCAGGAATTACCGGAGCAAATTTTCTAATTGCAGATATTGGAGCAGTGGCTTTGACCGAAAATGAAGGAAATGGCTTGATGTCAACTTCATTTCCGAAAATTCAAATAGCTATTGCAGGAATCGAAAAAATAATTCCATCGTACAAAGATTTAGATTTATTTTTGCCACTACTTGCAGTTCATGGAACTGGACAAAAAATTACTGCCTATAATTCAATTTTTACAGGCCCGAAACAAGAAGGCGAAAATGACGGGCCACAAGAAATGTATGTAATATTACTTGACAATGGCAGATCGAAACTTTTTGACAAAAAAGAGCAACACAAGGCGCTAAAGTGTATTAGATGTGGCGCTTGCCTAAATGCTTGCCCTGTTTATAAAAACATAGGAGGATATACCTACGAATCGACTTACAGCGGACCAATAGGTTCAGTGATTACGCCGCATTTAAAAGATCAGAAAGAATATAAACATTTGAGTTTTGCTTCTTCACTCTGTGGAAAATGCACTGAAGTTTGCCCGGTAAAAATTGACATTCACAAACTACTATTATACAATAGACGCGATGCTGTTGAAAATGGATATTCCGTATTTGCAGAAAAAATAGGAATGATTGGATACAAAAAAGCAATGCTGAATAGAAACACTTTAGATGCCGGTGGAGAATTTGTCAAAAATAAATTTTCGTTCGTGGGGAAAAATGCCTGGGGAAAAATGCGTGAAATACCTCGAATGAAAAAATCATTTTCGAAACAATATATCGAAAATCATTCTTAATGAAAATAGCAGTAAATACACGTCTTTTATTGAAAGACAAACTCGAGGGAATTGGTTGGTTTTCGTATGAAGTCCTTAAAAGAATAACGACTCAACACCCCGAGCATGAATTTATTTTCTTGTTTGACAGGCCTTATTCTGAGGAATTTATTTTCTCTTCAAATATTACACCTATTGTAATTTCTCCACCCACCCGACATCCAATATTGTGGTACATTTGGTTTGAGCTAATGCTTCCCAGAGTTTTGAAAAAACATAAACCAGATTTGTTTTTTTCGCCAGACGGATACATTTCGCTTTCATCCGGTATAAAAACTGTTACTGCAATACATGACATAAATTTTGAACATAATCCTCAAGATCTACCATTTCTTATTAGCAAATATTATAGAAAATATTTTAGAAAATATGCACAAAAAGCTCATAGAATTATTACTGTTTCAGAATTTTCGAAAAAAGACATTTCTGAAACATACTTGATTCCGGCATCAAAAATAGATGTTTGTTATAATGGTGCAAATTCTGTTTACAAAGAATTAAGTGAAAAAATAACTACTGAAATAAAATCAGAATTTACCGAAAAGGAAAACTATTTTATTTTTATTGGAGCATTGCATCCCCGAAAAAATGTTGAGCGTTTGTTATTGTCATTCGATATGTTCAAACAAAAAACCTCTTCAAATATGAAATTGGTGATTGTTGGTGAAAAAATGTTTAAAAACAAACAGATTCATCATACATTCAACAATATGGAATTCAAAAATGAAGTAATATTTACCGGACGTTTATCGGCAGAAAAACTCAGCTTCATGCTTGGGTCTGCGTTTGCATTAGTTTTTGTTCCGTATTTCGAAGGCTTTGGAATTCCAATAGTTGAAGCTTTCAATTGTGGAGTTCCAGTAATTACATCAAATGTTACTTCAATGCCTGAGGTTGGAGGAAATGCTGCTATGCTGGTAGATCCATATTCAGTTGAATCAATTTGTGAAAGAATGATTATACTTTATGAAAATGAGGATTTTAGAAAAGATTTAATACAAAAAGGGAATTTAAGAAAACTACAATTTAGCTGGGATAAAACTGCCGAGAATGTGTGGGCAAGTTTAATGAATTAGCAATCACAATTATCAAAAAAACATGAATTTAATGAATATTGAAAAAGTTATTAAACTCAAAACAGTAGAAGGAGTAAAATATCTTTACAAACAAGAACTTACAATTGACGATTTTCAAACGCAAGCTACAAGAAAAGATTTCGAAGGAGATTTTACAATAACCGTTTTTGGATTTTTAAAATTTTCAAGAAAATCGCCGGAAGATACAGCAAACGAAATTGGGGAATATTTGAAAACCGAATTGCCTGAAATATTAAGTTTTAATGTAGTGAAAGGATTCCTTAATATAACAATTGACAGTTCGTATTGGATTTCATTGTTTAACGAAATTTTGAAACTTAAAAAATTTGGATTCAAAAAAATTAAAGACCTTTCGTCATCAATAATGATAGAATTTTCATCACCAAACACTAATAAACCTCTTCATCTTGGTCATGTTAGAAACAATATGTTGGGAAATTCAATTTCAGAAATTCTGAAAGCTTCAGGAAAAAATGTAACAAAAGTGAATTTGGTCAACGATAGAGGAATTCACATTTGCAAATCGATGCTTGCATGGCAAAAATGGAGCAATAACGAAACTCCTGAAACAAATTGTAAAAAAGGAGATCATTTGGTAGGCGACTATTATGTAAAATTTAACGACGAGTATAAAAAACAAACCAAAGCTCTTTTAGCTCAAGGGATGAAAGAAGAAGAGGCAAAAAATTCTGCACCAATTTTGCTCGAAGCAAAAGAAACTTTACGAAAATGGGAAGCTAAAGATGAAGAAACCATAAATTTATGGAAGAAAATGAACGAATGGGTTTACGATGGTTTCAATAAAACATACAAAAA
Organism: Bacteroidota bacterium; assembly: GCA_018692315.1. Lineage (NCBI taxonomy): Bacteria > Pseudomonadati > Bacteroidota > Bacteroidota bacterium. The sequence goes on from JABHKC010000145.1 coordinate 9,498, forward strand.
ACTAGGGATAAAATTTGATAAAACCTATTACGAATCAAAAACTTATGAATTAGGGAAATCCTTAATTTTCAAAGCATTAGAAAAAGGAATTTTACTAAAAAAAGAAGACGGTTCTGTTTGGGCAGATTTATCGGAATTTGGTTTAGACCAAAAGTTATTATTACGTTCCGATGGGACTTCGGTCTATATTACCCAAGATATTGGTACTGCTCACCAACGTTTTAGCTCATTTAGTATTGACAAGCATTTCTATGTTGTTGGAAACGAGCAGAACTATCATTTTCAAGTATTAAAATTGATATTGAAGCAACTTGGGTTTGATTGGGCTGAAAATATCGAACATTTGTCGTATGGAATGGTTGAATTACCTTCAGGAAAAATGAAATCGCGCGAAGGAACTGTAGTTGATGCTGATGATTTGATGGAAGAAATGAAAGAAACTGCTACAAATACTTCTGTTGAATTGGGGAAATTAGAAAATTTCAACGAATTTGAGAAGAAAAAAATAATTGAATCTATTGCAATTGGAGCGCTAAAATATTTTATTTTAAAGGTCGATCCCAAAAAGAACATGACTTTCAATCCAAAAGAATCAATTGATTTTAATGGAAATACAGGACCTTTTATTCAATATACATATGTCAGAATTCAATCGGTTTTAGACAAAGCAAAAAGCATGGAATTTGATTTTCCGAAAGAAACAAACATCAAAACAAAAATTAATTCTAAAGAAATAGAACTAATAAAATTATTATCGAAAACTCCTAGCATAATTAACGACTCGGCACAAAGTTTAAATCCTGCAATTATTGCAAATTTTTGCTATAATCTTGCAAAAGAATATAATCAGTTCTATCACGAATTCCCTATTATTAGCGAAATTGACGATAACATTCGCAATTTCCGATTGAATATTTCATTAAAAATTGCAAAAAGCATTAAAAATCTGATGGGATTGTTGGGAATTGATGTACCACAAAGAATGTAGATTCATTTATTTCTATTTCAGAAAGCAATGTAGTTTTTTTTCAAGAAAACGAAATGTTTATAAAAAAAGAAACAGTGCCGAGGGCACTGTTTCAAGTGGTTTTAGCCAACCAAATAATTAAAACTATGAAATCTACAATTATAAAATCTCTACAATTTTATAAAACTACCGCTTCAAAGACAGATCGGCATTATAAATGGTTGCATATTTTTTATTTTTTAACAAATTTTTGAGAACATTTTTTTTTGTTTTTCAATGATTTATTTTTCAATGGTTTATTTATCAATGGTTTATTTATCAATGGTTTAACTAGCTTTTTTTATCATAAAATAGAAAGTACTTCCTTCGCCTTCAACGCTTTTTACCCAAATTTTACCTTCATTTTTTTCAATAAACTCCTTACAAATTATCAAACCTAAGCCTGTCCCCTCTTCTTTTTTGGTGCCTCTTGTCGAAAAGCTTTCATCAATTCTAAAAAGTCTGTCAATATTGCTGGCTTTAATTCCAATACCATTATCTGTTATCTGAACCTCTACAAAATCGTTCATTTCATATATTTGTATTTCGATCTGACCTTTAATGTTTGTAAATTTTATAGCATTCGATAAAAGATTTCGCAATACCGTTTCAATCATATTTTTATCTGCAAAAACCGATATTGGCTTATAAATTTTTGAAATAATATTTATTTCTTTTTCTGTGGCATTCTGACTTAACAGCAACAAAACGTCTTCAAGGATTTTGTTGATTTCAAAATTTTTCGGTCTATAAGCAATATTATCAGTTTGAGTCCTCGACCATTCCAATAAATTTGAAAGTAAATTGTAAGTTTCTCTGCTACTTTGATGAATAAAAGTTGCCATTCTTTTCAATTCATCCATATCATATTGGTCTATTTCCGTAGCTAAAAGTTCCGAAAAGCCAATAATAGAATTGAATGGACTTTTCAAATCGTGAGCAATTATAGAGAAAAACTTATCCTTAGTAGCATTTAGTTCAATGTATTTCAATCTTTGTGAACTTATTTCACTATTTTGAGAGACAATTTGAGTCTGACGAAATTTAAGTTCACTATTTTTCTCCTCAATTTCATTTTTTTGAATATTGAGTAAATTGTACGCCTTTTTTCTATTTTTTAATTGTTTCATTAATACAAACGAAAAAAATGCAATTAATAAGGAGACAAAAAAGAATCCATAAATGGCCATTTTTTGACGATATACTTTAACCCTTTCAATTTCAGCTTCTCTTTTTAATATTTCTATTTCCTTAATTCGTTTTTCTTTTTCGTGCTTAGATTCAATTTTGGCAATTTTGGAAGATGTATTCTCAATAAAACTACTATCTTTCAACTCCTTATATTTGTCCAAATATAAGTATGCCTCGTCCATATTTTGTTTACTTGCCGCCAAAATTGCAAAATGCAAAAAGTTTTCTTCAACATATTGTAAAGCCTTTACTTCCTCTGCCAACTCTAAACTTTCGTCGAGATATTTTTTTGCTAACTTAGGTTCGTTCAAGCAAATATAATTTTTGCCAATATTGCTAAGAGTATTTGCAATTGAATACTTGTTCTTAAATTCTCTTTTAAGTTTTAAGGAATTAAGAAAATAATGCAAACTTCTTTCAAAGGAATCTAACTCAATATAAACTATACCAATGTTATTTAAAGTTAGTGCCATGTTTTTTTCACAGTTTAGTTCCTTTTCAATTTCAAGAGCTTCTATGTGACATTCTAATGATTTAACCAAAGAGTCTTTTTCATAATATATTATTCCAAGATTATTGATACAGAACAAATAAGCATTCCTATTTCCAATTTCTTTCCATATAGCAGTAGATTTTTCAATATATGAAATTGCTTCATCGTAATTATTTAATTTCATGTAGATTAGACCCAGATTATTATAGGAGTAACCGATTGCCATTCTATTTCCTTTGATTTCCCTTACAGAAAGTGCTTTATGATGATTATCTAAAGCTTCTGCAAATTGTCCTGTTTTATTATACAAATTACCGAGATTATTATAAATATTATCTGTTTCTAATTCGTTACCACTAAGGATAAAAGCCTCTAAAGATTTTTTGTAATAAAATTCTGCACTGTCGTATTGGTTAAGATAATAAAAAGCTATTCCAATATCGTAGAGTGGATCGCCAGTCCGCATCAAATCGTTTAATTCATTAGCAATCTTGACAGCTTGTTTAGAATACTTTATGCACTCTTTAGGTGAAGATTCTTTTAGAATAGAAGAAAGAGTATTTAACAATCTAATTTTTTCTATACCTTCAACATTTGGCAATAGATTTTCTAAACTATCAATTTTGGCTTGTTTTCCATAAAACTGAAAAACAATCAAACAAAAAATTATTATGAAAAATAATGATTTATTCATACAAAAAAAAGGCAAAGACTTAAAATATGTTAAATATATAATGCAAAATTAAGAAAATATAGCATAAACTATAGATTTAATTACATAGGCTTGGCTTATAAAATAAACACAAAAAATTCAATTTATGAATGTATCCACAATATTTTATAAAAAATATCCCATTTGAATAAATAAATAATAATAACACAGAAAAACATTTAATTCTTATCTTTGTAAAATTTTAAACAATATTTTATCTTACTGAATATCTGACTTTTACAATCTTTTCACAGCAAAGATAAAATTCATTTTTTGAACAGACTAAAAAATTGATTATGACTTCAGTTAATAAATTAGAAGAAACTGCCAACCAGATAAGACGCGACATTTTAAGGATGGTTCATGCTCAAAATTCCGGTCATCCGGGAGGCTCTCTTGGTTGTGCCGACTTTCTTACAACACTATACTTCAGTATTTTAAAACATAATCCAAATAATTTTACTATTAATGGAGATTCAGAAGATTTATTTTTTCTTTCAAATGGACATATCTCGCCGGCTTGGTATAGTGTATTGGCACGCTGCGGATATTTCGACACAAACGAATTAAGCACTTTCAGAAAAATAAATTCCAGATTGCAAGGACATCCCTCAACGGCCGAAAATTTGCCAGGAATAAGAATTGCTTCAGGTTCGCTCGGACAAGGTTTGTCTGTAGCAATTGGCGCAGCTTTAGCAAAAAAGTTAAACAATGACAACAATTTAGTTTACTCACTACATGGCGATGGCGAATTACAGGAAGGTCAGATTTGGGAAGCAGCAATGTACGCAGCGGCAAACAAAGTTGATAATTTGATTGCTGTAATTGATTATAACCAAAAACAAATTGATGGAAGCCTCGATTCTGTAGTTAGTTTAGGAGATTTGTCGGCAAAATGGAAAGCATTTGGTTGGAGGGTTTTAGAGATGGATGGAAATAATATTGAAGATATTTTAGAAACAATCCAAAAAGCAAAAGATATAACAAAAAAATCGCTCCCGATAGTGATAATCATGAAAACAGAAATGGGTATGGGTGTAGATTTCATGATGGGAACTCATAAATGGCATGGTGTTGCACCTAATGACGAACAACTTAAAAAAGCTTTAAGTCAATTACCTGAAACTTTAGGAGACTATTAATTAATGGGCAACGGCTCAAAGTTTTCAAATATTTGATAATAAAACAAATAACATAAGAATTTCGGACTAGCATCATGTCAAATATAAAATAGCAGTTAATTCGAAGTAATTTTTCTGTTTTGCAAAATGAGAAAATATAAGCATATTCATAACTACATGAATTTTTTTATCCTGAATCAAAACTGGGAAAGAACAAAATTTGGACTGTAAATTTATGCCTGACATGGCACTATTACCAAAAACTAATATATGCAGATAAAAACATCAGAATTTGTTATTAGCAATACAAATGTACGCCTTTGTCCTGAAAGTTCGTTCCCTGAATATGCCTTCATTGGAAGATCGAATGTTGGTAAATCTTCCTTAATAAATATGCTGGTTGGCAAAAAAAAACTGGCTAAAACCTCAGGAAGTCCGGGGAAAACACAGCTAATTAATCATTTCATAATAAACAAAAATTGGTATTTGGTAGATTTGCCCGGTTATGGATATGCAAAAGTCTCGAAAACCAAAAGATTCGAATTTGGGAAAACTATAAAAAATTACATTTTAAAAAGAGAGAATCTGACCTGTCTTTTTCTGCTGATTGATTCAAGGCACAATCCATTAAAACTTGATTTAGAATTTATTGAATGGCTGGGCTTAAAACAAATTCCTTTTGCAATTGTTTTCACAAAAATCGATAAACTCACTAAATCTCAGTCGGAAACCAATCTTGATTTATATAAAACAGAACTACTGAAAATGTGGGAAGAATTACCTGAGATTTTCATAAGTTCGGCAACAACAAAAATCGGAAAATCGGATATTTTAATATATATTGATCGAATTAATAAAGAATTGAGTTAATGTTTTTCTTACCCAATTTTCATATATCTGACGATTAATTCTAATTGTGAGTTAAGAATAAAATCTTTTGAGTTTCCTTAATATGTAGCACTTTTGTCTTTTACAAAAATAGTTTTGATATCATTTTGCAGAACATTTACATCGATATAAACCAGCAGAATAAAAATTTAATTGTCAAAATATTTGAAACTTCGGAACAATATTTTATAAAAAATTAAAGAATTTATATTTTTGCTTCAAATTAAAAATAAGAATATGTCATCGAATAAATTATCGGAAATTGAATTAATGAAAGGGCAACTACGCCCACCTATAAAGCTTTTTGCTGGTAGTGCATCAATAGAAATTGCAGAAAATATTGCGAAAAGTTTTGGCACAAAACTTGGCAAGGTTGATATTTTACGCTTTAGTGATGGTGAATTTCAACCATTTTTCGAAGAAACTGTTCGTGGTGCTCATGTATTCATTATTCAATCGACTATACCACCGACCGACAATTTATTTGAACTTTTGCTGATGATTGACGCTGCAAAAAGAGCTTCGGCTTACAAAATTGCAGCAGTTATTCCTTATTTTGGTTTTGCACGACAAGACAGAAAAGACAAAGCAAGATGTTCTATTGGATCCAAACTGGTTTCAAATTTGCTTGAAGCTGCAGGTATTTCCCGTATAATTACTTTAGATTTGCATGCAGACCAGATTCAAGGTTATTTTGAAGTACCAATCGATCATTTGTACGGATCGTCAATTTTTGTTCCATATATTAGATCGCTCAAGTTAGACGATCTGGTTATTGCAGCACCAGATATGGGAGGTGCAAAACGTTCAAATGTTTACGCAAAATTCTTGAAAACTCCTTTGGTTTTTACTCACAAATCGAGAGAAGAAAATCATAAAATCGGGGAGATGACAGTAGTCGGAAATGTAAAAAATAAAAATGTTATTATTATTGATGACATGATAGATACGGCAAGCACTGTGTGTAAAGCTTCTGAAATTATGACAAAAAAAGGCGCCAAAAGTGTTAGAGTAATTGCTTCTCATGCTGTTCTTTCTGGCAATGCTTATGAAAATATTAATAATTCTTCCTTGACAGAAGTTATAGTTACCGATTCAATTAAGCTAAAAAAACAATCTTCAAAAATTAAGATTATTTCTATTGCCAATATTTTTGCTTCAGTAATAAATAATGTAATAGATCATAAATCTATTAGTAATATTTTTATTGCTTCGGAAAACAATCAGGATTAGATTAGAATTAGGTTTCAATTTTTTTTGCTCAACAAATAATCTTCCGATATTCCAAACATGAGAAGCGAGTAAAAAAATGTAAAAAATGTAATTCCGGCTTGAGTTTCAAGAGTATCTTCATTTAAAAATGAAACTAAAACGATTAAAATAAAAATTAGGAAGAAATAATTTCTGTATTTTTTTTCAATAATTATAGGATAAATAATTGCAAACATTATCCATAAAAAACCTAACAGTCCGAAAGCTATAAAAAAAGTAACAAACTGATTATGAGCTCTTCTTCTGTACTTTTTTTGCAAAATAGAATTTGATTTTTCGTACTGAATATCGAAAGAATTCTGGACATCGCCAGTTCCCACTCCAATCAAAAAATTATTTTTGATGATTACGATTCCAACTTTCAAATATTCTAATCGTTGGGTTACCGAATGACCACTCGGATTTCCACCATTAATATAATAATCAAATTCCCAGATCACCTGATAAATTCGTGGATAAATGCTGAACTTATTTTTAAAAATATGATTTGCGTAACCATTTTCAATCATTGATATATCAGATTTGCTCAATTTACTAATTCCTGTTGAATCTTTTCGCAATCCAAGCGAAGATAAATATCTGATTAAAGTGTATTTAATTTCTTGATTCTTCTTATCTAATCCGTCAAATTTATATTCGCTTTTTTGATTCCATTCCTTACCCAATTCTTTATTGCAAATATAGAGTTCTACAAAATTTCCATTTTCTATTTGATTACTTTTATAATTATGAGAATATAAATTTCCATTAGCAGTTCGTTTTTCAAGTTTCTTAGTATCAATTTCCTCAATTTCATAAAAGCTGACTATACAATTTCTTAGATAAACACCGGCAAATGTTATTAAAAAAACAACAATTGCAACTGCAAAAAATTTGGCAAACATCAATTTTCTGTAGCTAATCCAAACACAAAAAAGTATGGTTCCTAAAATAAAAACTATTGCAATTCCGGTTAAAGATTGAAGAAGAAATAGAAAAACAAAAAGCCAGATAGATATTATTGAATATAAAATCTTCTCAAACAGTGAAATTTTCGACCTATCGAAAAACAAAAAATACCACAAAGAAAAAATTGACATATTTACAAGCAGTGCAAATCTTATATGTGAAATAAATAATGAGATATCCCGAATATCATTAATTTCAACATCTATCAGACCAAACAATGCAGCGCTACTAATAAAAGCACTTATCGTTACAGAACTTATCAAAAACAGAAATAGAATCTTTAGTTTCTTGCTATCAAGATTTTCTGAAGTGCCTATTACCAAAGGTAAAATTAAGAGTGGAAGTTTTATTCTAATATCGTTTATTGCATATTTCAAATCGGTAGAATATATCAATCCAACAATATGTAAAATAAATATTGAAATAATTAATAGTACACCTTTTCGATTTTTTAATACCTGAATTTTATTTCTAAAATTAGCTTCCCACAACCAATTTATCATTAAAATAAATTGAGAAATGCTCATCAAAAACAAGGAAGTAGGCAAAGCTATTGAAAGTAGAACTAAACCAAAGAAATATATATTTTTATGATTAACTTGTTGAATAATGCTCATTAATTTAAATAATTGTGCAAAAATATAAAAGTCTTTCAATAATTTTTGCACATATCAACAATAATAAATTGACAAAAATTTCACAAACAAACTTTAAGCTTCTACACAAAGTATTTCCAACAAAATCGTCAAAATATATTATTTTTGAGCCACAAAAAAAATTATCATTTCTATGTAAAAAATACTCATTCTGACAATAATAAATATGAGATATTGTTACATTAATTCTTAAAATAATTGTATATTTGAAATTATCGTAATTTGAATTTTAATTAAATAATGGAGGTAAATATGAAAGATTTTTATGCTGATAAATTTTATTCTTACACAGGTCCTAATTATTATATTGATAAACCTTCAATGGTTTTTAATCTATACCTTGATCCTGAAGGTCCTTCAGTCGAATTTTATAAAGACCGTATTCTAGAAAAATTTCCGGAATTAGAAGAAAATTATCCCGACAGAGTTGCAGATTTATTCGCAATGGCCATTATGCTTGTTAGTAAAATGGGGATGAATTTATATATTGACAAATACAACATTAGCAGGGACGAAGACGAATGGATAATTGCATTTGAAAATCTCGACGAATATCTTTCGAAGGATATAATTTTCGTAGTTCAAGACTGGTTTAGAGCTATGAACGAAAATAATGAAGAATACGATTTTGATGCCGAATTTCTTCAATTAAAAGACGAGTTTGACAAGACTGTTTTAGGTGGACCTACAATCTATTCCTTAATTGAAGGAGGGATAAAAAGAGGGATAAACGTACATTTTCTTTATGAAGAAAATCAGTTTCAATGGGGCTATGGCAAAAAGCAGCTACGAGGTCGCTCAACAATTTTCCATACCGATGGAATAAAAGATACAGAATTTACCTCCTATAAAGATATGGTTGGCGAGTGGTTAGAACAATTTGGTTTTCCTACTCCAAAAGGATTAAATTGTTTTGAAGTTGAAGAAGCCATTGAAGTTGCAGAAGAGTTAGCTTATCCTGTTGTTGTAAAACCGGTTGCCGGACACAAAGGACAAGGAGTAACTACTGGTGTTAGCTCACCCGAAGAAGTAAAAAAAGCCTTTCAAAACATCCTCAATTTGGCAGAAGAAGAAGGTATTACTTTCGAAGGAACTTTAGTACAACAACAAATTTATGGCTACGACCACAGAATTTTGTGTATTGGAGGAAAATATGCAGCTACTCTAAAACGAATTCCGGCATTTATAGTTGGAAATGGGACAGATACCATAAAAGAATTAATTAGAGTTGAAAACGAAAAAGAAGTAAGAATTGATAATGCACGTTCGCCATTAGCAAAAATTCATATCGACGACGATTTAATAGATTATCTTACAATTCAAAATAAAACCATAGACACTATTCCCGAAGAAGGAGAAGAAATTGTTCTCCGCCGAGTTGCAAATATCTCGGCTGGCGGCGTTTCCATTAACGTAACAGATGAGATTAACCAGAAAAATATTGAGATGGTTGAAAATATCGCAAAATACCTGAATGTTACTGCATTAGGAATTGATGTTCTCGCAGCAGACATTACAAAACCATGGACTGATGGCGATTTTGGGATCATTGAAATTAATGCAGGGCCAGGCGTTTTTATGCACTTAGCTCCTGCTGAAGGCGGAACTATTGACGTTCCCGGAATAATTATGGAGCATCATTTTGGCAAAGAAGAAGGCGGAGGAAGAATACCAATTGTTGCTGGTAACAATATATCTGATGAATTAATCAACAAAATATATACAAAACTTACCGATTTTAAAGCCGATATAGAATTAGCAAGCCTAAGAAAAGATGGCATTTATTTTAACAATACTTTCGTAAATATGAGCGTAAGGCACGACGAAAATGTTAAAATGATTATGCGAAATCCTTTGCTCGATTTTGCAGTTCTAAATCACTCAAAAGAAAATATTCACGATTTTGGAATTTGGCATCAAGGTCTTGATGTAGCAATTCTCAATCACGCAAATTATGCCGAATATATTTTGATGAGAGATTTGTTGCCTGGAGGTATTCTAATTGAAATTAAAAATACTTCTGCAGAAGAAGAAATTGTGAAGATTGAATTAATTCTTTCTAAAGATTTGCATGAATTACGAAGGATTGAACTTAATGAAGATGACGATATCGATCATGCCATTTTTACAGTTCTTGTTCCTTATTTAGAGGAATTAGTTCATAAATACGATTGAGATAAATGAATTGGAAATTAGAAATTGGAATATAAAGTTATGATTCTCGTAATTATCGAATTCATAATTCATAATTCATAATTTATTTTAAAAACAATGATGAAATTAATTAAACAAGCAGAAATATACTCCCCTGAGCCTATTGGAAAAAAAGATGTTCTAATAGGTGGTGGAAAAATCTTAGCGATAGAAGATGAAATTAACCTACCTGAAAACCTGAAATTTGAAACTATAAATGCAGAAGGTTTAAAAATGATTCCCGGCTTAATTGATGCCCATGTTCATATTGCCGGAGCAGGTGGCGAAGGAGGTCCCGCCACAAGAACACCAGAACTACAATTAAGCCAATTAATAGATGGAGGAATTACTACAGTGATTGGCTGCCTTGGCACTGATGGTTTTACACGAAATCAGGAAAGTGTTCTTATGAAAGTAAAATCGCTACGAGCCGAAGGTGTTTCATCGTGGATGTATGCCGGTGCATACCAAGTCCCAACTCCAACATTAACCGGAGATGTTGGCAGAGATATTTCACTGATAGAAGAAATAATCGGAGTAGGAGAAGTTGCAATTTCCGACCATAGAACATCATTTCCATCCACAGATGAATTAATCAGATTGGTTGAACATGCAAGAGTTGGCGGTATGCTTGGCGGAAAAGCCGGAATAATAAATATACATATGGGCGATGCCAAAAATCCATTTCAGCCAATCCATGATGCTGTTGCAAAAAGCGAACTAAAATACAAACAATTCCTTCCAACACATTGCAACCGAAACGATTATATTTTTGAAGATGCAAAAGAATATGGGAAAAAAGGATATATCGACATCACCGCAAGTTCATACCCATATTTCCCCGAATACGAAATAAAACCATCGAAAGCAATTGTACAATTTCTCGAAGCAGGCGTGCCGCTGGAGCATATCACTATGACTTCCGATGCAAATGGCTCGCTTCCAGATTTCGACGAAAACGGCAATCTCGTAAAACTCGAAATGGGACAACCACGCTCGGTTTTCGATGAAATAATCGACACAATTACTGAAGAAAAACTACCTATTGAAAAAGCTATAAAAGTAGCAACGTCCAATGTTGCCGATATTCTTAAACTAAAGCAAAAAGGAAGAATTTTAGTGGGCAAAGATGCCGACCTTGTGATGCTCGATTCTAAAAATCGAATTTACCATATGATTGCAAATGGAAATATTATGGTGAAAAATGCTAAGGCTTTGAGGAAGGGGGCGTATGAGTAGATTACCAAAATATTTGTAGCTGATAGTATAGTGAGAGGGTGGCTTTAAGCCACCCTCTCACTTTTTGGGCAAATTTATCATAGCTCTCAAATTCATCAAAAATAGATATATATAGACCATGAGTTTAGTTCCGCCTGAATTTTGTCTATTGTACCAAACTTCATAAACTTTCAACTAATATTTTGGCATAAATTCCAGAATTGAAATTATTTTTAATATTTCGTATATATTTCATTTTAATCGAAAGTGTTAATAATATTACTATTTTTGATTTTAATGTAAAGTTGAGTTTTTAAAATTTAGTATAACAATATTTAAGTTTTACATATAAGAGAGGAGGTATATAAAATGTCGCTAAACAATATTATTAACCCAATAAAAACGCACAAAAAAGGAAAAAAACCACTCATCTTAGCTCATCGCGGCTTGGTTACAAAATTTCAGGAAAACACAATGTCTGCTGTAAAAGCTGCCATGGAAAGTGAAAAATGTAACGGTTGCGAATTCGATGTTTTTCTTACAAAAGATAACAAGGTGGTTCTATTTCATGACGAAAATCTGAAACGAGTAACAGGAGTGAACAGAAGCATTTACGAAATGACCTGGAAGGAACTACAAAACCTTTGTGTTCAGAAAAGTATAGAGGTAGATGGAGGATTGAGGCAATACGAAAAGGAAGAAAAAATTCCGCTCCTATCAGATGTATTGGAAGAAATAAAAGGAAAAGATTTTTTTGTCGATATTGAGATTAAAGCCTACCGACCTCAGTGGTCTCAAAGAAAAACAGGAAGCGAAGTGGCCAAAATTATCCAGGCAACAGGAACTGAAAATCAGGTAGTATGTTCTTCATTTGATTTTTTTATGTTACATAATTTAGAAAGAGAACACAAATCAATATTCTCAGGCTTTGCCTACGATGATGACATGCCTCTTAGCCACAAATGGATTAATTTTATTATGGAGCGAAATCTAATCGGGCGTTTTGTTAACTCGAATTTGGCTGTAGTTGAACATACTCTTATTGATGAAGACACTATATCTAAATACCACAAAAAGAATATGAATATTGGCACATATACGCTTTTTCCTCTTACTCCTCCGGGCAATGAGAATGAAAAATATGATTACTATGCTAATGAAGTAAAAAGATTGACAAGGCTAAGTGTTGATTGGATAGAGACAGATAATCCACATTTAGTATATGACTTGATTCACAGCGAAATGTAATTTTTCTTGAATAAAAGAATTCATCAATTACAATATATGAAAACAGAGAAAAATTCCTTGATAAGCGAAGTTTCCAAACTTCGCTTTTTAAATATCCCGATTATTGACAATCAATTATTGAACAAAACGTTTCATCTCGTTTCTATATTTCGAAGCACTTTTTCCTGTAAATTCTTTAAACAATTTATTGAAGTGTGAGAAATTGTTGAAACCGCACTCAAAACAAATATCGGTAATGCTACTTGAACTTTCCGATAGAAGTTTGGTAGCATGAACCACACGATATTCGTTAACCAGTTTTGTAAAAGTTTTCCCTGTCGATTTTTTAAAATACCTGCAAAAAGCTGGAACGGTCATGCTTGCCTCATCAGCAATCTCTGCCAATGGAATTTGTTTTTCGAAATTTTGATTGATATACCTGAAAATAATATCAATTTTTGCACTATCCTGAGGTGAGGTTTCAAAAGCGAAACCATCTGCATTTAACAATGTATAATCTTCGGCAGAAGCCAATTCGTGCAATATCTGCAAAAGCAACAATAACCTGTCAAAACCTTCACAACTCAATAAATTCTGAATCTTCGATCCAATCTCTTTTAAGGTCTCGGATTTATACATCACTCCTCTTTTTGCACGCTCAAACAATAATGAAATAGCTTTCATTTCAGGCAAATTCAAGAATGACAGCCCAAGAAAATCAGGTTTAAACTGCACTATAGTTTCTGAACCTTTCGATGTCAAACGGTCGCTAAAACCATGATGTGGCAGATTTGCACCCAGCAAAAGCAAACGGCTGCTATTGAAATAGGAAAGATGATTACCTATATGTACTTTTCCTTTTCCTTTATAAATAAACACTAATTCTATCTCAGGATGAAAATGCCAATATGCCTGATTCACAACAATTTGCTCGGAGTGTTTCTTCACTAATACAGAGCTTCCAAACTCAGGACTGACTTTCTCATATGATGGTTTCATTTTTATCATAATATAGAATTTTAACCATCAAAAGTACAACAAAAGAAATTATTAAAATATACTGAATTAACAGATATATATACAATATTAACCGTAAATAAAATAATGGCAAATATAAGTGTTAATTAAACATACTTATTGGACAAATCTGTTGTTGTTTTGAGGCATGAACTACCCATACATTTGTCCCGATTTTTTAGTATTAATTTAAAATAAAAAAATATGAAAAATTATGTAAAAAAAAGTTTAGCATTAGTGTTAATGTTTGTAACATTGGTTTCATTCTCAAATAAAAAAGGTTCAGTTTCGAACAAAAAAATCAATAATCCTACAAACTTAAGTTTTGAGAATGTAGCTGAAGGTTCAACATTGCAGATTAAAGATAAGGATAAGTATATCATTTACAAAGAAATAATAGAAATATCCGGCAAGTATTCAAAAAATTTCGATATGTCGAATTTGCCGGATGCAGAATACTTTGTAGAACTCCATATGCAAGACAAAATCGTAATTCTTCCTTTTTCAGTGAAAGCAACTGTTGCAACACTCAGAAAAGCTGAATCCCGTGAAATATTTAAACCCATGGTAAGTGTTCAAGGCGATTCAGTAATAATTTCGAGGAAATTGATGGAGGAAGAAAATTTGAAAATTGAAGTATATTACGAGGGATACGATTTAGCTTATAGTGAAAAAATAAGAGACACAAAAAACCTAAGAAGAATATACGATTTTACCGGTAGTCAGAAAGGGAATTATTTAATAGTTTTCACATCGAAAGGTAGAATATTCACAAATAATATTAGCATTTAGAATAAATATCTTGCAGAAATAAGATTAAAAATTCTATGATAATGTTTCATAGAACTTTTTTTGCTTAAAACAACAAATGTCCTCTGATAGACGAAGTTTCCGAGTTTCACTTTTTTTTCTTCTGACAAATTTTTGTGAATAATATATGCCAAACAAACTACAATATCTCCTCCAATTTTATCCATTCATTTTGTCGCACCACCGGAGCTTTTGAATTGCGGAAATACTATTATTACAAAGATTTTGCTACTTCATAGTCGGAAACAATTCATATTCCTCTCATTTATAGAATTTAAAAATTGGGGATTGTTTCAATGAGAAAAATAGGATGATAAATACTCATCATCATCAACCAAAAGTCAAACCTATGCAAAAATCCAGTATGGACGACATCTTAGTAGCCCGTCATTTATGGCGTGGCTGTAGAATTATGAAAAAAAAGTTTTTGCGGGATTATTGATTTTTTCCAAAAATCATGACAAAACGGTCGAATTAAATATTCAGAAAAAGTTCGAGCCACATATGCCCGGCATTTTAATGGACTCGAAAATATACTCGACAAACCAGTCTTGAGAAAGTTTATACTATCGAACGATTTAGAATTAAAAAGCCTAAGCGAAAATGTTGTAGCTATGCCTACCGTTCAGTTTCTTTCGTAGATTCTGATAATTATTTGGCGAAAAACCATATTATTTTTGGTTTTAAATATTTCACTATGAATACCTATATTCTTAGTCTAACTTTCGTTTTGTTTGCAATTACAAATCTTTTTTCTCAGGAACCACAGTTTGAGTGGACTGCGAGTTTTGGTGGAAATGGTTAGGACTATGGAAATTCTATTGAAGTTGATGAGGCTGGAAATATCTACACAATTGGATATTTTGAAGATACTATTGATTTTGATCCCGGTAATGGAGTATATAATCTAAATTCAAATGGTGGGTATGATATTTTTATTTCAAAAATGGATCATTCTGGGAATTTTGTTTGGGCAAAAACTTTTGGCGGCAGCAATGATGATAAAGGGAACTCTATAGCTATTGATGTTACCGGGAATATATATATCACAGGAAATTTCAAAAATACAGTTGACTTTGACCCAAGAAGTGGAATATCCAACTTAATTTCAAATGGTGGTAATGATATCTTTATAATGAAATTAGATTCTTCAGGAAATTTTGTTTATGCAAAAAATATTGGGGGAAGTTATGATGATTCAGGTTTTTCATTGGCACTCGATACCTCTGCAAATGTTTATATCACCGGTAGTTTCACAGACATTACTGATTTTGATTCAGGAATTGGAGTTTTCAATCTGACTTCAAATGGAAATGAAGATATATTCATAACGAAATAGGATAGTTCAGGCAATTTCATTTGGGCAAAAAGCATGGGAGGAGTAGGCAAAGATAATGGTCAATCTATTGCTATTTATGTTATTGGAAATGTTTATTTTGCAGGATTTTTTTTTTAACTGTTGATTTTGACTCAGGCTCAGGAGAGTTTAATCTTAGTTCAAGCGGAAGCGATGATGCTTTTATTAGCAAGTATAATTCATATGGGGATTTTATTTTTGCAAAAAAAATGGGAGGAATTGAATCTGATTATGTTTTTTCTATAGCACTTGATCCTGCCGGATATGTTTATACTATTGGTGATTTTTCTGGAACATCTGATTTCAATCCGGATACTGCGGTTTATTATCTCACTTCTAATGGTAGTAATGATATTTTTATTTCTAAGCTTGATGATTTAGGCAATTTTGTTTGGGCAATAACCACAGTTTATACAATATTTTTACATCGAAGAAAATGGACAAAAGAGCATGTACAGATAGATAGTTTATTTATTTACAAACCTACACTTAAATCTAAGATCAAAAGATGAAATTCACAAATAAAAAGATAATAGAATTCCATTTCAGTAGGTTATCTCAAAATGAATTGGATGACATATTTTTCTTAATGAACTACCTAAAATAATTGATCAAATTGTTCCGTCAGGCACTTCAATTTTTAGATATCGAAAACATAATCATTTTATTGAAAGATTTTTTTGAAAAGATATATCATAAAGGACAGGTCTGCAAAATATTAGAAAATTCGGATGAGCAATTGTTCCATTCTCAGCAAAGTTTTACTGTTTAATAACAACATCTGAAATTGATAATGGTCTTATAAGAAGTATTTATGAAACTAATCCATATCTAAAAACAACATTGAAGGAATTGAATTCTATATAGTATGAAAGTGGATGACAAAAAGCACGAATCTGGATTTACCTTTCTATTATTTTTGTACAAGCAACAGGCGAAAAGTAAATTTATTTATAAAAAATCGATAAGGGATACTTTGCCATCCAAATTAAATATTCAGAAAATGTTCGTGCAACCGATGCCAGGTATTTAAACAGACTCGAAGATATTTTAGATAAACCCTAAAAAGATTTTAGTCTCGAACGATTTAGAGCTTAAAATATTAAACTCGGATGTATTAACAATACCAGCAGTTCAATTTTTGACATAGCCATAAATACAATATCTCTAAAGTAGATAATACATAACAGATTCAAAACAAAAAAGCCTGACTATAAATAGTCAGGCTTTTTTAAAAAGTCGGCAACGACCTACTCTCCCACAAACGCAGTACCATCGGCGCGAATGGGCTTAACTTCTCTGTTCGGAATGGTAAGAGGTGGTTCCCCATTGCAATAGTCACCTTAAGATCTTTATACGATACTTTATCGTATATTCAATATTTTTAACATGTTGAAAACTCAAATTTTAAATAAAAGCTATAAGATTTATGAAAGCTTACGGGTAATTAGTATTGCTTGGCTTTGACATTACTGTCTTTACACCTGCAACCTATCAACGTCATCGTCTTTAACGACCCTTAAAGGAAATCTCATCTTGAAGCGAGCTTCGTACTTAGATGCTTTCAGTACTTATCTCTTCCAAACGTAGCTACTCTGCGATGCAGCTGGCACCACAACAGATACACTAGAGGTTTGTCCAACTCGGTCCTCTCGTACTAGAGTCAGGTCTTCTCAAATTTCCAACGCCCACAACAGATAGGGACCGAACTGTCTCACGACGTTCTGAACCCAGCTCGCGTGCCACTTTAATGGGCGAACAGCCCAACCCTTGGGACCTTCTCCAGCCCCAGGATGTGACGAGCCGACATCGAGGTGCCAAACCG
>JABHKC010000146.1 GCA_018692315.1 Bacteroidota bacterium
CTGCCCATATCCGAATGAAACGCTCGTTTGCTTCTTTTATAATTGTTGAATATTTAATTCTTATTTCATTTATTCTATCCATGTGGCAAAGATAGGAAAAAAAATTAATAATGGAGCAATTATATATTTACAATTACTAACTGAGAGTTACCGCATTGGTAACAAAACAAGACATCGCGGCATTTTGAGCCTAGGCAAACTCGAAACTATTGATACTAAGGAAGATAAGAAACTTCTTGCAGACACTATCGAAAAGTTTATTTCAGGACAACAAGTTTTATCCTTGCTTGAGATAAAACCTGAAATAGAAAAACTTGCCAGAGAATTTGCCGACCGTATAATAAATGAAAAGTTGTTGGATATCAAGACTAAAAACGCAGAACCGCTCCAGGCTAAACAAATTGCTAAGGAAGACTGGCAGACAGTTAACCTGCACAGTATCAGGTATGAGGAGGTGCGTGAAATTGGTTCCGAATGGCTTTGTATGCAGGCATTGAACCAACTTGGGCTAAAAGATTTGCTGCTAAATTTGTTTGGACAAAACGAACTATCGGTCAATATTTCGCTGATGCACATCATTAGCCGTGCCGTTTATCCAGCTTCGGAACACAAGACAGCCCAGTGGATAAAAGAAAATTCTGCTGTGAGCAGATTGTGTAAAGTTCCACTCAACAGGGTCGATAGGTTTAAACTTTACGCAGCCAGCAAGAAACTCTTCAGGCATAAAAAAGCAATTGAAAATCACCTTTCGGTGAAAACCAACGAACTGTTCGATTTGGAAGACAAAATAGTTTTTTACGACCTGACCAATACCTATTTTGAGGGTCGCAAACAAGGCAGCAAGCTTGCCAAATTCGGCAGAAGCAAAGAGAAAAGAAACGATTGCAAAATAGTTTCGATGGCTGCTGTGATAAATGCTGAAGGATTTTTGAAATACAGTCGGATTTACCGAGGAAATATCAGCGACCCAAAAACCCTGAACGAGACAATTGAGCAACTCTCTGCCAACACTTCATCTACGGGCAGAAAACCCATAATAGTGATGGATGCCGGAATAATGACAGAGGAAAATGCCCGGTCGTTGAAAAGCAAGGGCTACGACTTTATTTGTGTGAACCGCACAAAACTCAGAAACTATAAAACCATTGAAGGCCGGCACGAAGAAATTGTGATATACGACAAAAATGAAAATCCGATAAACTTGCAATTTGTTGAAAAACCAGATTGTACGGACAATTATTTATATGTGCGAAGTCAGCAAAAAGCCCTGAAAGAAGCCTCCATGAACGAGCATTTTTCGCAACATTACGAAGAAAGTCTCGAAAACATAAAAAGTGCTTTAAGCAAAAAAGGCGGAACAAAAAAACTCAATCGCGTATGGGAGCGAATAGGGCGCCTAAAAGAACGCTACCCAACGGCAAACAGGCATTACGAAATAGAAGTAATACCAGACCAAGACCACAAAAATGCAATAGATATAAGGTGGAAAAAAAATCAGGTAAAGCCAAAAGAAACCGAAGGCGTATATTTCATCAGAACCAGCCTGCCGGCCAAAGATGAAGAAACACTTTGGAGAATTTATAACACACTAACCGAAATAGAAGCAACCTTCAGAGTTCTGAAAACAGACCTTGCTCTACGTCCGGTTTTTCACAAGCACGACCAAAACATTGAAGCTCATTTATTTCTCGGGCTAATAGCTTATCAGCTGGTAGCCTTGATAAGATATCAGCTAAAGCAAAAAGGAATAAACCACGACTGGCGAAATATCGTGCGAATAATGAACACACAGAAAGAAGTATTAACTACCATTAAAAACAAAAAGCAGCAAACCGTCATTATAAAAAAATGTTCAGTGCCGTCGCTGTCTGCCAAAGAAATTTATGCTGCATTAAACTTCGAAACAAATCCATATTATATGAAAAAATCTGTAGTACCCGAAAAATGAATCCCGCACATCTAATAATCACGATGTCTGGTAGTTGTAACTTTTGGACTACAACTTGGGTTAAATTAAAAAGATTGTATCCGTCAATTGTTGATTGACATGACACTAGGAGCAGAAGTGCAAAAGTACAACACCCCAGAATATAAAAACAAAGAAATACTATCGAGCCCGACTCAATAGCTTTTATGTTTTTTGTTGAATAAAACCTATGCCAAAGGATTTATTGGCCAGAGTTTTGCTTATTTGCAATTTTAATAATTTGAGGATTTTGTAAGCTTTTGAAAATTTTAGATTTCGGATGCTTTTGCCTGAAATATTTATTTAATCCTTTCTCCCTTATTTATTTTTCAGCTTGTTTTGTTTGCTATCAATCAAAAATAAAGGGATAAGAATTGAAATATAGGCAAGTAAATCCAAGGGATCAAATGTTGAGTCATATATTTTAAAATATTGCATAGTTTCAATTCCAAAACATACTGTCAAAAATATTATGAGAGTCCTTTGATGTGTAAAAAATCGTGTCCAATAATTATCTGCTTTAGTTGTGAATAAGCCTCTAAATAATATATAATTCCATGCTGGCCCGACCATGTCAAGCAAATAGCCTTTCCAAAATATTCCTAAATCTATCCAAATTGTAGAAAGTCCTAATACTCCAAAAACAAGCATAGCTGCTGCCCAATATGGTGCATTTTTATTGTGTTTTGATTCTATTTTGTTTTGTTCCATATAGTCTTATTTTTTGAATTACTTACTTTATTTAATTTGAGCTTTTTTCATCTGCCATACCACGCGGCGTAATAGAATAGAAGCCAAATACAGGCGTCATCCTTGTCATTTGTAAAAAAGTTGAAGTGGGCAACAATTCTCTCATTTCCTTATATCCTGGCTATTATTTTTATATATTATCGGTTTATATTTTTTCTTATCCGAAAAATTGAATGAAGCAACTAATTTTATTGGAATAATCTCAAATGCTGGCACCGATTTGCAATCAGTGCCATGATGTATTTGATATTCAATGAACAATCTATTTTTCCCAATCCAACAATCTTTGTTCGCCTTCAATACTTTGTATCTCCGAAATCTCTTGAGATACTTCAATTACTCCTTTGTATATGCCTGCTTCAGTGCGAATTGCAAAATATTGTATCAAAATATATTCTTCCTTCATTTTTATCCAGAAACTTGCTTTGTCTTTTATGCCCTTTCTAAAAGCATCTACAATTTGCTCGACAATATGAACGCTTCCGGGTGGATGACAGTTTTTTACTTCGCGACCAATAACTGCATTTGTTCGGGTAAAAATTCGTTTTTTTGGAGTGGAAAAAAACTGAACTTTATCGTTTTCATCAACAAATGTAATGTCCACCGGCAGATGGTTAAAAATTAGAATTATTTGTTCAACTGTAAGATTCCCACTTTTTAAATTTATTTTGTCCGAATTTATTTTTTCTGAATTTATTTTTAGGTTTGGAATTGTTTTGGGAGAATAATACGGAAATCCAATTTCTTGACTTTCAGCAAAAAGAGAATTAAGTTCACTATCTGAAATTGTTTCTTGAATAAAAGGAAAAAGGATTTTTTCTTCACGAAAAATTATGGCATACATATTAAAAAACACATTTCCAATAAGTCGGTTAAATTCCTTAATTTCAAATTCTTCGCTCATCAATATTGAAAGGAGTCTCTTCAAATTGTTGCGAATATCATCATGAAACGACCACATAACATTTAAACATCGAAATTCTTCCCATTGTTTTTCGAGCATAGGAAAAAGAATATTTTCTTTTATTTTGTAATACTTATTATATTCAAGAACGATTTTCAGATTATTTGCAATTTTTTGTTGCAATAAATCATCTTTTGGAGTTTTGTTTATTTCTTTAATCAAGGGGCTAATTGCTTGCAACTTTTTGTCTAATTCGGCATTATTTTTTACACAACAATCCAGAAAACTATCATTTTTGGTTTTGCTCGATGGATAATTTTTTATATGTGTATAAAACACATTCAAAAATTTATTGATTCCTATTTTTAGCTCTTCAATCGGACGTTTTGACTTTACAAGAATGTCAACGAGAGTAATAATATCCGATGGGATTGTTTGATTAATCAGAGTTTGATTATTTTTAATTGCTTCTGATGCTCGTTTTTTTTTCAATATTGCATAAAACAATTTTTCCAATTCTATAATTCTCTTTTCTTTGTTATAGCTATATTCAGACATAGGTTTGTGTTTAAAAATTTAATATGCAGAAGCATTGGACTTGATATGCAATAATCAGCTACATATTAAAACTAATGTTTAATGATTTTATCAGCAAAAACTTCATTTTTTGTAAATATCTTAATAATGTATATTCCTTTTGCAAATTTAGACAAATCGTTTTCAAATTCATTTTTATTTATTTTTTTATCGAACAAAATTTTTCCTGAGAGTGTTGATAGTTGAATGCTTTCTATCCCATTTATATGAAAACTGTAGTGTATTTGGCCTATAAAACGAGAATAAATACCATCAATGATACTATTAATTATTGAAAAGTGAGAAAAAATTGTAATTTTGTAATAAAAAAAAATGAAATTATGCAATTTATTTATCATGATATTGCCGAAGTCATTAATCATAAAGTAAATATAATATTACTTGTTTATATTGATATTGCTTCTCAAGATATTTTAAATTTATATAAAACTAAATCGTTGATAAATAAATATTTACAAACATGTAACTATTGATATTATATTTAATATAGAAAACTTAACATGCCAACAATTTCAATGTTTTTCGGAATTTTGATTAGGATGTATTACGCACCAAAGGAGCATAATCCGCCACATATTCATGTATATTTTCAAAACTATAAAGCTACATTTAGCATTAATGATTGTGAAATAACTTAAGGGCAGGTGCCGACTCGACAATTGAGAATGATTCAAGCATGGATGGAAATACATAAAGATGAATTAATAGCAGATTGGGAGTTATGTCAGAATGGTGAAAAACCTTTTGCAATTGAACCTTTAAAATAATTAAAGATGTATTTAGCTATAACAAATGTAAAACCGAAAGATAATTATATTCTAATATTAACATATGAGAATAATGAAAATAGACAATTTGATATGAAACCTTATCTTGATATAGGTATATTTCAGGAATTAAAAAATCTAAGTATGTTCAAAACTGTTAAAACAAGTTTTGACACAATAGTATGGGATAATGGAGCTGATTTTGATCCTGAAATACTTTATCAAAAAAGTGTAATTGACCTATGAAGCGAGTCGCAAAATTTTGAATATATAAGTTCAAATCAATTTAGGTATAATTAATAAATGTATGTAAAAAAGTAAGCATAGAAAACAATCAGGAAATTTGCAAAATAAAGAATAAGATTAATGAAGAAATAAATATTTACAAGAATCACAAAGAAATTTCAGATATAGGTTCATTAAAATGTTTAAGAGATGAATTAGCAAATAATATTTTGATAAACAACATAATAAGAGATAAGTTTCAAAATGCTAAAATATTAGTATTGGAGTGGTTAAAAATTGCGACAATAGATAAAGAAGAACCACATGTTTTCACTGGTCAGATTGGCCATGATATTATTAATTCTATTTATGATGTATTAATTGATTCGACCAAAAATCACATTAGAACTGGCATTGGTTCAAAGAATTGTATCAAAAAGTTTGAATTTGAAACCCAAACTTCATTAGTTAAATATTTAGATAATTTAATATTTAATATTGATAGTTTTAATTATTGGGTAGTAGATTTAGAATCCTTTTTGAAAAAGCTAAGAGATATTTAAGTTATTTATTTTCCACGATAAGTTTATATCCAGAAAATATTGTTTCATCAATGACAAACTATATTTGAAACAAATTCAACAAATACTAAAATCGAAAATGAGTTTTACGTATATGAAAATGATTCGATAAGAATTGTTTATAGTTTTTGGACACAATATGGATTAATGTCTTTTGTAATTTTTAATAGACAACAGAAACCTTTATATATTGATTGGAAAAAATCAGCATATATTGACAATTCCGTAAAGCTGAATTACTGGATAGATGAAGAGAAAATGACCTCAACAGAATACTATGGAAGTTATCTTTATAATGGACCTTTAATAAAACCTGATTATGCAGTTGGAGAAACTGTTGGTATAAAAAAATCCTCTAATGTAAAAGTTGAACGAATCACTTTCATTCCGCCGAAATCAAAATCTTTTCGATCAAAGTTTTATATTTTACCTGTTATATTCTGTAAATTAATGGCTCCTGAATCATATGAAGTTCAACGAAATGATGATACTAGAAAGAAAACAATAGTTTATGAGAAATCATACGAAAATAATAATTCTCCGGTAGTTTTTAGAAATTTTTTGACTTTTTCATATTCCGAAAATTTTGAAAGTGAATTTTATGTTGACAATGAATTTTATTTATCTAAAATAATGGAGATGGAGAGAGGACATTTTGAAAATTATATTTTTGAAGAATCAAATGGAATCAAGCAAATTACCAAAGATAAATATGGAAAACCAAATTTATATAGACCGTTTAGAAAGGAGAGTTCGTTTTACATTTTTATTCCAAGAGGGGGTAGCGTAGAGCACAGGGATTAAATTTAAACAACAATTTATTCAAAAATTTAATTCATAAACTTCTATTTCTCATCAACAACGCTATGTCTCATTAATTTGTGCTTATCAACAATTTCAATATTTTTCCCTTTGGCTGAAATAAAGCCCAATTTATCTAATTCTTTGATAGAACGAGTGAGCGAAGGGCGAGTAATTCCAAAATAATCTGCTAATTCTTGTTGGGTTTTGTCGAGTACAAATTTGTTTGAATTATTTTGTTTCGACTGTTTTAGTAAATATTGAGCCAATTTTCCTTTGATAGATTTCAAGGAAAGGAATTTCAGTTTTTTGGTTACAAGAACAAATCTATCGGAAAGTATTGTCAGATAGTTTTTTAGCACAGTAGGATGTTTCAAAAACATTTCGAACAAATCATTTTCGTAAATTGTCAGTATTTTGGTTTTAGAATTTGTAACAATATTCACCAAAAGCATATTCTCGTTGGCATAAATAAATGCTTCGGCAAATGAATCGGGAGCATTTATGTCTTCAATTTTTATAAGTTTTCCCGTGTAATCGGAAACTTCTCCACGTACACTTCCTTCTATTAGAATAAACAGTTTGTTGCAAATATCGCCACTTTGTGCAATTATGGTCTCTTTTTCATAAGCTTTAATTTGATGATGAGTTGAGCTAAGAATTTTTTCAATTTCCTTCATATCAATTCCTTTGAAAAGGGTGGAATTTACTAAGTTTTTTTCCATTGTTTAGTTCAATTTATTTGCACAAATATATTATAAATTTGTAACATTTGGTACATTTTGCAAGGAAACATAACTTTAATTTTGCACTGAAATTTATATCAAATAAACTAAAAAATATAAAAATATGAGTATGTTTTGTTATCAGTGCCAGGAGGCAGCAAAAGGTATTGCCTGCACAGGAAGTAAAGGAGTATGTGGTGTAACAGATTCTGTAATTCACTTACAAGATTTTGCAATTCACATGTTGAAAGGATTAGCGGCTTGCAATATTGAAGCTCGAAAACTTCAGATTGAAAATCAGGAAATAGACAAACATGTTTACGAAACATTGTTTAAAACCATCACAAATGTAAGTTTTTCGCAGGACGACTTTGTTCAAAATATTGAAAAGACAATACGATTGCGAAATGAAATTAAAAAGTCGATTCTCGAAAATGGAAATTCAATTGAAATTGACCATGATTCAATTCATTTTGATTGTAAAAACGAGCAGGAAATGTTAGCAAAAGCTGAGCAGATATCAGGAGAAATTGATGCTCCAAACGAAGATATTCGTTCCTTGCGTGCATTAATAATTTATGGATTGAAAGGACTCGCTGCCTATCAGGAACATGCCGAAAATTTGAATTATGAGGATAATTCTTTATATGAATTTGTTCAAAGAGCACTTGCAGCAACTATTGACGATAGTCTAAGCTTAGACGAAAATATTGCTTTAGTTCTGGAAACCGGAAAATTTGGCGTTGATGCCATGGCATTGTTAGACAAGGCAAACACTGAGACCTATGGAAATCCTGAAATTTCGGAGGTAAATATTGGAGTTAGCGACAAACCTGGTATTTTGATTAGCGGACACGACCTGAAGGATATGGAGGAACTTTTGAAACAAACTGATGGTACCGGTGTTGATGTATATACACACTCCGAAATGCTTCCGGCAAATTATTATCCGGCTTTTAAAAAGTATAAGCATTTTGTAGGAAATTATGGAAATGCTTGGTGGCAGCAGGATAAAGAATTTGAACAATTCAACGGTCCTATTTTAATGACTACCAATTGTTTGGTTCCACCAAAAAAATCTTATATCGACAGAGTTTACACAACCGGGCCGGTTCAGTTCGATGGACTAACTCATATTGCTGATAGAAATAATGGTAGCGAAAAAGATTTTTCTCAAATTATTGAACATGCCAAAAAGTGCGAAGCCCCAATTGAAATTGAAACAGGTAAAATTGTAGGCGGATTTGCTCACAATCAAGTAATTCAATTAGCAGACAAAGTTGTAGATGCTGTTAAATCAGGTGATATTAAAAAGTTTGTTGTAATGGCCGGTTGCGATGGTCGCCAAAAATCGAGAAAGTATTACACTGAATTTGCCGAACAAATGCCAAACGATTCGGTAATTCTTACAGCAGGTTGTGCAAAATTTAGATATAACAAATTAGAACTTGGCGATATTGGCGGAATTCCCCGAATTTTAGATGCAGGGCAATGCAATGATTCTTACTCACTGGTAGTTATAGCACTTAAATTGAAAGAAGTTTTTGGTTTGGATGATATAAATGAATTGCCAATTGCTTATAACATCGCCTGGTATGAGCAAAAAGCTGTAATAGTTCTATTAGCATTATTATACCTTGGGGTAAAAAATATACATTTGGGACCTACACTTCCTGCATTTTTATCTCAGAATGTAACAAAAGTATTGGTAGATAATTTTGGAATTGCTGGAATATCAACAGTGGAGAAGGATTTACTCGAGTTGGTTGGATAATTCACAAATCTAACTTTACTGAATTATTTTTACAGTGATTCATTGTTAAAGACCTGTCTGAATTTTATATTTGGATGGGTCTTTTTTTTCTGGCTTATTCATTTATTTGCTTAGGAGTTGTAATATTTGAAAAATCTCAGCAAAACAATAAATAGTGCCTCTAAGAAAACAGTTCAAAATTAAAAACATCTCTTTTTGCGATATTTCTATTTTTTTCATTTGTTTAATACAAAAGCATTTACTGCATGAAAGAAAATAGAAATATCATCAAAAATAAATTGTTTTATAAAAATTGCCTGTTTTCTTAGAACCACTAAATAACAAAATTGTGAAACAAAGTTTAAAATTTTAAATAAATCTTTATTTTTATGGCAAAATTTATGTTATGAGAAATATTGTATTAATTCTTAGTTTTCAGCTTATTATGATTAATTTGTTATTTTCTTCCACTATTTCATTGGAAAAAATTGAACCCATGTTTTGGTGGACAAAAATGAAAAATCCGAATCTTCAGTTGATGGTCTATGGTAAAAATATTGCTGAAACAAAGGCGTATATAGATTATGCCGGAGTCGAAATAAAAAAACAAAGCCAGGTAGAAAATCCGAATTACTTGTTTGTCGATTTAATAATTTCTAAAAATGCCAAAGCCGGGAAATTTTATATCTCCTTCAAAAAAGGGAAAAAAGTAATAGAAAAGTTCGAATATGAATTGAAAGCAAGAAAAGACGATTCTCAAAATCGGGATGGTTTTAATAGTTCTGATGCCATATATTTATTAATGCCTGATCGTTTCTCGAACGGAAATCCCGCAAACGATAATGTGAACGGAATGCTTGAAAAGTCGAATAGAACTAAGCCACTTGGCAGGCACGGTGGCGACATCCAAGGAATAGAAAATCATTTAGATTATCTTGAAGAATTGGGCATTACCGCACTTTGGTTAAATCCTCTGCTCGAAAACAATATGCCGGTAGAATCTTATCATGGCTATGCAATCACCGATTTTTATAAAACTGATACTCGTTTCGGAACAAATGAAGATTATCTCAGACTTGTTGAAAAATGTCATAGTCATGGAATAAAGGTAATTATTGATTTGATTTTTAATCATTGCGGTAGTAAGCATTGGTGGATGAATGATTTGCCAATGCAAAATTGGATTCATCAGTTTCCTGAATTTACTCGATCAAATTATAGAGCCGGTACTATTGTTGATCCATATGCCTCTGATTTTGACAAAAATAAAATGCAAACAGGTTGGTTCGACAAAACCATGCCCGACCTGAATCAAAACAACGAATTTCTTTCTAATTATTTAATACAAAACAGTATTTGGTGGATAGAATATGCCAATCTTGATGGCGTTAGAATGGATACTTATCCATATCCATACAAAAATATGATGACTAAATGGGCAAAACGAGTAATGGCTGAATACCCGAATTTTAATATAGTAGGGGAGGCATGGCTTGGCAAACCATCTTTGGTTTCATATTGGCAAAAAGATGCACTTAATTTTGATGGTTTCAACTCTCATTTACCGAGTGTTTTTGATTTTCCGCTTATGTATAAATTGAGCTCAGCTTTTAACGAAAACGATGGATGGGACACAGGTTTGAGCAGTTTGTACGATATTCTTGGAGAAGACTTTTTGTACCCAAATCCCGACAATCTTGTAACATTTCTCGACAATCATGATGGAGATAGGTTTTTCAATAAAATCAATGGAATTTTTAATAGCTATAAAATGGCTACGGCTTTTTTGTTGACAATCAGAGGGATACCACAAATTTATTATGGCACCGAAATTCTGATGGACGGAAAAGAGCATGTAAGTCATGGAGATATTCGTAAAGATTTTCCGGGAGGTTGGGAAAACGATAAAGAAAATGCTTTTCTACAAAGTGGTAGAAGTAAAAAGCAAGACGAAGCTTTCAACTATATGTCGAAATTGTTGAACTGGCGAAAAAACAATGAAGTAATTCATACCGGAAATTTGAAGCATTTTATTCCCGAGAATGGAATTTATGTTTATTTCAGATACAATTCTGAGAATGCTGTTATGGTAATATTAAATAATAATGATAAATCTAAAACCATTGATACCAAAAGGTTTAACGAATGTTTAGCAAATTATAATTCTGGTTCTGAAATAATCACCGACAAGGAATTGTTAGACATTTCAACAATTTCGATTGGCAAAAAATCTGCAATGATAATTGAATTGAAAAAGTGATACTGGGATTTTAGAGTTTTGCAATTGAAGAAAGATTTAATGAAAGCAAATTCTGTGTAAAGGTTAGTATATTCTCTTCTAATATGAATTAAAAAATAAATAGAATGAAAAAATTACCATTGTTTTTACTAATATTATTTCTATTCAATTCTTGTAATCAAGTAGCTGAAAAAATAGAAGCATC
Organism: Bacteroidota bacterium; assembly: GCA_018692315.1. NCBI lineage: Bacteria > Pseudomonadati > Bacteroidota > Bacteroidota bacterium. Next base: position 11,514 of record JABHKC010000146.1, read on the forward strand.
AGAAAATGCCAGATTTGAAAAACTTGCTAGTCCCATTACTTTAAATAATTCTATAAGCGAGATAAATTTAGCTGATTATTTCCCACAAGTTTCGGATATTGATTCATTTACATTTGAACATTCTTTCGAGCAGATTTCTTATGAAAATGGAATAATCAAAATAAAATCAGATGCTAAAAATATTCCTTTTTTGAGCACACAAAACATTTGGGCAAAAGGTGAAATTTATTCAATTCTCCTTAAAAAATCGAGTAAAATATTTCAAAAAGTCGTTTTTGATCCGAATAAAAAGAGTTACGAAAAAGTTCAACTTAAAGGCGAAATGAATGCCTGGAATGCCTCAGCTACCTATTTAGAATTTGAAAATGGAATTTGGCATACCGGATTTTTTCTTTCGCCAGGAAAATATTCCTACCAATTTGTGGTTGATGACCGCCCAATTTTAGATCCAAACAATCCTGATTCTGTTGATAATAATATTGGTGGCTTTAACTCAGTTCTCATGGTTGGCGAAATCAGTAAAACTAAGCCTATACTTTCCACAATTAAATCTTATGGCTCCGAAATTCTGATAGAGAGCGAATTTTCTGTTGATGAAGTTTTTGTGTTTTGGCAAAATTTCAGATTAAATGAAAATCAATATTCTGTAGAGAACAATCAAATTAAAATAAATATCCCGGAACAATCGAAACAATCTCAACGATCGTACATAAGAGTTTGGGCGTTTAATGGTTCCGGAGTTTCAAACGATTTGTTAATACCTTTATCAAAAAATAGTATAGTTTCCAAAACTACGGAATTAAATAGAGCCGACTGGTATTCATCAATAATCTATAATATTATGGTTGATCGTTTCAATAATGGAAACATTCAAAACGACCAGCCAACAAAAAATCCCGACATATTGCCAAAAGCTAATTATTTTGGAGGTGATATTGAGGGAATTAAGAAAAAAATCTCAGATGGTTATTTTTCCAATTTAGGAATAAATACTATTTGGATTTCACCAATCGTACAAAATGCACTCGGTGCATATGGCGAGTTTCCTGAACCTTTCACTCGATTTTCAGCTTATCATGGATATTGGCCAACATCTTTCACAAAAATTGATTTTCATTTTGGAACTTCTCAGGACTTTCATAATTTGGTAGAAACAGCTCACAACAGTAATCTTAATATCCTTTTAGATTTTGTAGCAAATCATGTTCACGAAAAACATCCTATTTACAAAAAACATCCTGATTGGGCTACCTCATTGTATTTGCCCGATGGTACTTTAAATACCGAAAAGTGGGACGAACACCGACTCACAACCTGGTTTGATACTTTTTTGCCAACATTAGATTTATCGAAACCCGAAGTTTATGAAATGCTCTCAGACTCAGCAGTTTTCTGGATAAAAGAATACAATATAGACGGATTTAGGCACGATGCAACCAAACATATTCCAGAAGTTTTTTGGCGTACACTAACAAAAAAATTAAAACTCCAAATCAGAAATACTAATAGTAATATTTATCAAATTGGGGAAACCTATGGAACTCGTGAATTGATAGGAACTTATATTAATTCTGGCGAACTCGATGCACAGTTCGATTTTAATATTTATGACGATGCTGTGGCTGTTTTTGCAAAAGACGATGAGTCTTTTGAGAGGCTTTCAAATTCTTTGAACGAAAGTTTTAAATATTACGGAAATCATCATTTGATGGGAAATATTACAGGAAATCAAGACCGACCGAGATTTATCACCTATGCCAGCGGAGCAATAACTTTTGCAGAAGACTCGAAAAAAGCCGGTTGGACCAGAGAAATAAATGTTGAGGACAAAATTGGCTATAAAAAAATGGCTTTACTTTCGGCATTTGTGATGACAATTCCGGGAATTCCTATAATTTTTTATGGCGACGAATTTGGTATGGTTGGAGCAAACGACCCCGACAATAGAAGAATGATGAGGTTCGATAATTTGAACGATGATGAAAATATACTTCGAGATATTACTTCAAAGCTAATTAGTTTAAGAAAAAATAATCTGCCATTGATTTATGGCGATACCAAAATATTGAAAGTTACAAAAAAAACCTTTGTATTTGCAAGAACATATTTCGATCAAATTGCAATAGTAGTTTTCAATAAATCGAATAATTCTAATACTATTGATTTTGAAATTCCTGATCGATTCTCAGGCAAAAAATTCAAAGCCAGTTTTAATTCTAAATGGAAAATTTCTGAAAATAATATGGAGATTGAAATTGCAGGGAATTCTTTTGAAGTAATTCTATTTTAGTAATTTCAAACTAACTAGTGTATCTAAGAAAACAGGCAATTTTTATAAAATAATTTATTTTAAAGAGATTTCTATTTTCTTTCATGCAGTAAATGCTTTTGTATTAGACAAATGAAAAAAATAGAAATATCGCAAAAAGAGATATTTTTAATTTTGAACTGTTTTCTTAGATACACTAACTAATCAGTGTACAGAAAAGTTATATTGATATGGGTTGTAAATAATTCCTTTTTTATCTCTGAGCCACTTTAGGGGACTTCTTAAAATAGCAAATTTCAAGGCGTAAGAAATTTTAAGACCGCAGTTTACCATTGTAAATGAGGATTTTAAAATTTTGAAACAACGAAGAAATTTACATTTTTAGATGTTCCCTAAAGCAAATTCAATTCTTTTCAAGGTCTCTTTTTTGCCAAGGATTTCAATAATATCGAACAAATGTGGGCCACTATTGCTACCAACTATTGTCAATCGGAAAGCATTCATCACTTGTCCCATTCCAAGCTGTTTTTGTTCCATCCAGTTTTTGGTTGTTTTTTCAATATTTTCTGAGGTAAAATCTTCAATTTCAGATAAATGATTTTTCAAGTCGCTAATAATTACTGGTGTATTTTCTTTCCATTTTTTCTTCACTACTTTTTTATCAAATTCTTTTGGAGGCTCGAAAAAAAAGTGTGTTTGCTTCCATAGTTCATTTGCAAAATCGACCCTGTCTTTTATCAAACCAATGATTTTTGTAAGCAATGATTTTTCACAACTAATTCCTTTTTCTTCCAATTCTGTATGAAACAATTCGGCAAGACTATCATCCGATTTATTTTGGATATATTGATGATTGTACCATTTTGCTTTTTCGAGGCTGAATTTTGCTCCAGATTTTCCAACTTTTTCAAGTGAGAAAACTTTCTCCAATTCCTCCATAGAGAAAATTTCTTGTTCGGTGCCCGGATTCCAGCCAAGAAAGGCTAACATATTTATAAATGCATCGTCAAAATATCCTGATTCTTTGAAACCAGAAAATACTTCACCCGATTGAGTTTTCCATTCTAAGGGAAATACCGGAAATCCACCTTTGTCGCCATCGCGCTTGCTAAGTTTCCCTTTGCCGTTGGGTTTCAGCAACAATGGCAAATGAGCAAATTCAGGCATCTCATTTTCCCAGCCAAAAGCACTATATAATAATGTATGCAAAGGAAGAGATGGTAGCCATTCTTCGCCACGAATTACATGGCTTATTTTCATTAAGAAGTCATCTACAACATTGGCGAGATGATAGGTTGGTAAGCCATCAGATTTGAAAAGTACTTTATCGTCTAATGTTGAGGTGTTTACAGAAATTTCGCCTCGAATAATATCTTGAAATTTAAGTTCAAGATTTTCAGGCATTTTAAATCTGATTACAAAAGCTTTGCCCGAATCAATTTTGGCTTTAATTTCATCATCAGATAATGTAAAAGAATTTTTCATAGAATTTCTGGTGATGGCATTGTATTGCTGATTTGGAGCTTTTTCTTCTTGTAGTCGTTTTCGCATTAAATCTAATTCTTCGGGTGTATCAAAAGCATAGTAGGCAGATCCGTTCGATAAAAGTATATCTACATATTTTTTATAAATATTTTTACGTTCTGATTGTCGATAAGGTCCAAAATCTCCGCCAATTCCCTGACCTTCAGAAAAATGCACATTGCACCATTTTAGTGAATCTATTATATATTGCTCTGCTCCTTCAACATAGCGAGTTTGGTCTGTATCTTCAATTCGCAGAACGAAATCTCCATTGTTTTTCATTGCGAAAAGATAATTGAATAAAGCTGTACGAACCCCACCAATATGAAGGGGCCCTGTTGGGCTGGGTGCAAAACGTACTCTTACTTTTTTTTCTGACATAATATTTTAGTTTGTAATTTGAAATTAATAGCTTGAAATTTGTTCTGTAATATTTTAGTATTGCGAATAAATGTGTTTATCTTAGTTTCAATTCTTTTTAATTATTTGGCATTTTAAAATTTACACTTTATGTGCCTTTTGGTTTTCTCCGAATAGCTTTGCGAAATAGCTATAACACAAAGCAGAACAAAGAAAACGCAAACTTACACAGAGAAAAAGTAAAACTATTTTTGATTATTTATTTAAAAAAACTCTTTATTTTTTATTTATAAAATTTCCAATTTTGCTCTTAGTTAAAAATTCGTAGCAAATAGCCATTCAAACTTGTTTGATATTGCAATAATGGATATTTTGCTAATCCTTCCTGAGGAGAGCCATCGAGTATTGAAAATCGGGCACTGCAACATTCTTCATCAACAAGGAATATTCCTGAATCGTCGGTATTGACATGGCAATTTTCCTCAACCTGATACGTACAAGTCCTATCGAATGCCACAAATTCAACATCTGAGACGCGATAAACTACAATCCCATTTACACCCCCTGTAATATTCACCGAATTTCCAGGAATTTTTAAATCTACAAATGCAGGATCATCAAGATAAATTGACAAATTTACATAAACATAAGGGACAGGCGAGTCTTGTTTGTCACATTTCAAAAAAAATAAAAGAGTGAGAAATAATAACGAAAATAATTTTATTTTTGAGGCTTGAAATATTTTATTCATTTTTTTATTTTTTACAAAAATAATGAAATTTATAAGTAAACTAATTTTATTTGTTTTTCTTACATCTATTGTATCGAATACTGCCTTTTCGCAAGGAGAAAGCTACGTTTGGAAAAAGATGAAAAAGAAAAATACAATTAAATCTTACAAATCATATCTTTCGCAATATCCAACAGGAAAATATAAAGTAAAAGCCGAACGCAAGCAGTGGAAGCTCGAAAAGAAAAGAGAAAAAACACACAAAAAATCAATAAAAAAACTTCATAAAAAAAATCAATCGAAGGATACTTTGAAAATGATGAAAAAAGCAAAAAAAGTTTCTAATAATAACAACAGAAATAAATCTGGTAATTTTTTCACCAGATTGTTTCGTACTAAAAAATAAATACTCATGGATGAAGGAACTATTATATATATTGTAATCGCAGTCATTGCATTTATTGTTAGTGTATTAAGAAAGAAAAAACAACAAAACCCAGCTATACAAACTATCCAAAATGTTGAACCGGAAAGTGAGTTTTCGATGGAAGAGTTTTTTAAAGAAAAATCGAGAGTTTTTCCAAGCCAGGAAACTGAGTTAGAAATTATTGACCCAAAAGAACCTGTTGCTAAAAAGGAAAAAGTTATACATAAACCATTAATTATGGATGATAACATTTATGAAAAAAACAAAATCAAAGATGCAGAGGAACTGGAATGGAATTTCCCTGATACTAAGACAGAAAATTCCATAGAATTCAATTTGAGAGATGCAGTAATTTATTCTGAAATAATGAATAGAAAAGAATACTAATGTTAGTTTCAAATCCCTAATTAATAATTGCCATTTATTAATCATTTTTTGGGATTTTGTTAATAGCAGGTTTTCGACCTTTATAATTTCCAATAAACTAATTAATTAAAACACATTCTAAAGTTTCCTTAATTTTTCAATTCAAAACTTCTCTACGCTACAATTAACAAAGCATAACGAATTTTCAGAAGTGGAAGTTACCTTTTTATAAAAAGGAGTCTCAATAATTGTATATTTACTTGACTAAAAATAAAA
>JABHKC010000147.1 GCA_018692315.1 Bacteroidota bacterium
TATAATCCCATCCCTGAGAGATTTCCTTCTGAGAATCAACTCAAATTTTCATTTGCTTAATGAAGCGATAAGTACGAGATCCGTACGCTTAGTGGTGTGAGAGGTGTACTGGTGGCTATTTTGCCATCAGCCGCCTACTCGATTAGCACACGTTAATTATTATTCAGTAATTGTTTACTGGGATTAATTATCATTTTATTTGGTTTCTCAATTTGTTCAATCCCAAAATACACAAATTCAGGTTCTTCATTTTCAACAATATAGTCAAATATAATTCTTATACTATCACACTTTAGAAAAAATTCGTAAAAAAATGTTATTCTATCATCCCCTCCAATTTTCTTTTGTGAAAAGGAGTCAACATATTTTCCATTTCTGTTCTTCCAATCACAATTCTCCCTAAGATAAGATAAATTCTTTGCAATATATGTTTTGTCAAAATGCTTGTCTGGAAATTTATGTACAATTTCAGGTTTATCTAAGTTATTAATAATATAATCGGCTGCATTTTTAGCTTTTTTATGCCGTTCACTTATTTCCTTTTGATCACATGAAACCAAAATAAGTAAAGTGATGACTGTCAATTTTAAAGTTTGTTTCATATTTTTCATGTGTGCTAACATTAGTATAAACGGAAAATTCCGTTTATTTCTTTATTATTATTATTATTTGTTTTAAATGTCCATATTGTCGAAGGGATTATTAATTTCATTGAACTTTGTGCTTGATACATGTGTGTATATTTCTGTTGTTTTATTTGATTCATGCTCTAATATTGATTGACTTTGCTAAACATTAATTTAAATTAAAAACACTTTTGCAAAAATATAAGAATTCTGTAAGCTCGCAAACTATTTTTGTCATTTTTCCTATAATCCCATCCCTGATGGATATGCCAGCAGAGCATCAACTCAAATTTTCTTTTGCTAAACCGGTATGTACAAGACCTGTACACATAGAGGTATTTCAGCAAGCTAAGCAGACTTGTGAGAGCTGCACTAATGGTTATTTGACCTTCAGCCGCCTATTCGATTGGTAGTTCGTGCATTAATCTACGAGTTCCTTATTTCTTGTCTTTGTGCGAGTCATTTTCTTTTTTCGCTTTTGGAAAAATTCACTCAATTTTCCTTTTTCCTCTTTTGTCAATGGTTTCTGATCGCCAATGAAGTCCACGTCAAGTTCTATTTTTTTATCAGTTTTCATAATATCAAGTTTGAATAATATTTATTCATAAGTTTCAATGCAGCTTTTGTGTCAATGATCATAAGTCTTCCGCCAAAATGAATAGCTCCTAAGCTTTCAATATAGTGATTAATAAGTTCAGTTTTAGAAATGAAAGCAATGTTTCCTTCATGTCCTCTCTGAAAGGAAAGCTTACAAGCAAATGCAACTAAGTTTCCAGGTACCCCAGAATAAATTTTCTTTTTCCCTTTGTTAAATGGTGCACTTTCTACAAGGTGAATAAAAACATGATCAGATTTTACTTCTAAACTATTCAATCCTTGAATGATGCTTTGATTATTGATGATTGTCAGTTTGAAAACATCTCTTTCTGGAAAACTAAGTTCTTGTCTCCAGCTAAATAACCAAGCTTTCCTTTTAGTAATTGTTTTTAAATCAGCTTTGGTAATTCTTGAAATTGAAGTTTGAAAACTGTCATTTGTAGTAATGTTTCTAACTGAATTTGTTAGCTCATCAATTTCAAAATCAAGTCCAATATTTTCATTATTCTCCATGCAACAAATATACAAAAAATTAATGTTTTTAGCAAGTAATAATCCTGTCTTCACAGCAGCATGACCATCAACTTTGAATGTATGCTGCCTTATGTGGTAATAAAACTAATGACTAAAAACTGTAACTATTCATGTACAAAATAGTTTTGATGATACAGATTCTAAATAATCCTTTTTAATCTTTGTGCAAGTTTGTGTAATAACTGTTTCACAAAGAATCACAAATAAAGGCACTTAGTTTCACAGAGAAATCTAATTTTTAATTCAAGTTTCCGACACTGATTACTTACGATAAATGAAGGCCTGAAGAAGTTTTCAATCGGATTGTAAAACATCTTCCATCAGGTTTAATTAAAACCAAGTGAACGGGATTCTGATTTATTAAGGCTTGGTAAACCTGTCTTTAACGACTTTAAAAGCCTTTTTTTTGTTTCTGTCGATGTCAACTATTCCCCAGTATTCCTCGTTTGCTGTACCATCGTATGGCACAGCGCTACTATTTGGAGCCCAACCTCCCGTGTCTTGAGAATTTATGTCGCCTGCTTTCCACCATTCATCAACAAAAGCAAAAATTGCAACTCCTGAGCAGACATCAGTAGCATTGAAAATATCATCTAAAATAGCTTTGGTGGCATTGGCTTGTGCATCTTGATTTCTGCCTTTCTCATAGCCATGGCTTGTAGCAGTCATATAACTGTCTGCTCCGGCTTCCGACAGATACATTGGTTTATCACTCAAAGCAGTCCATTCCTTAAAAATACCTTCAGGATTGTCCCAACGATATACATTCATTCCCCAAATATCAATGTTTGGACATAAATCCAGAACATTCTTTTTTGGTAATTCACCATGTGCACTTGCCACAGGGTGTATTGAATCGTTCCGATGAATAATATCTGCCGCATCATTTAAGGCTTTGTACCACTTGTTCATATCTCCTTCAAACCACTCGGGGTGATAATTAAACTCATTGCCCAGTTCCCAAAAGAGAATGGCTTCGTGCGTCTTGTAATTATTCACATAATCGATGAAGGAACCGGATAAAATATCATAAAATCCATCTTGGTTGTAACCGAATCCAACAATCACTTTAATACCTGCAGCATGAATCTGATCGAGCAAGCTGGCATTATCAATTGGTTTATAAATCCGAATGGTATTTATTCCAGCCTCAACCATCAATGCAAGGTCTTCGGTTAAACCATCGTAGTTGAGGATATTACTGCCCTTCGGAATAGGTGTGTAACATACCCCTTTAATGAGATATGGTTTGCCATTAACAAGAATCTGACGTTCAGAAATTGATACTTCTTTTGATTTTACTGACGTACAGCTATATGCCAGCAAAGTGGATACAATTATTATCGCTATTCTATTTATCATTTTCTAATGCTTTAAATTTTACTTTAAGGGATTTCTAAAATTTGCATTTTTAGAAGTTCACTTTATTACCTTAAAAGTAGTTATATCCATATTATTTGAAACCCTAAAAATGTAAACTCCCGAATCAAAGTTTTCCATGTCGAAAGAAGAATATTTGTTTGTAACTACAAAACTCGAAATTGTTCTTCCTGTGCAATCGAAAACAGTAATTTCATTTCTGCCGACAGGCAATTCTAAACTTAATTTGTTTGATACAGGATTTGGAAAATATTTCACTGCAGTGCTTTCATCAAAATCTGGAATTGATACTGTTTTACAGCTTCCTACAACATAGGTATCCTTATCGGCAGAATTATTATGTTCGCCTTGCCCGGGGTATGAATATGTATAATAAAAATATATTAGCTCCCCTTCAGAAGCTGTAATTTGGTAAGCTACATTTGGGCTTACAATATATCCGGGCATGTTGCTTGGATTTGTACTGTAATATAAAATACAAGTAGGATTTCCCATTCCTGCTATAGTAGGAATAAATGTAATGGTCGGATTATCATCGTCGGGAGAAAACTCGTAATCGAACTCACCGTTTGAAGAAGTACCGTAACAGGATGGGGCAGGGGTAATAGAAATATTAATTTCATCGGATGTGGTTGAATTTCCATCGTTGTCAATAGCAATAGCTGTTAAAATGTGCTGGCCTACCAGTGGTGTCCAGTCGGTTTCGTATGGGAATTGAGTTGCTTCGCTTAGAAAAACATTATTTGCGTAAAACTCAACTTTTTCGACATAGCCAATCAAATCGGAAGCTACCGCTGAAACTAAAAGTGTTTCCTCTTCAATATATTCAGAATTATCGGAAGGAGTGATAATGGAGACTTTTGGAGCCACATTGTTGCTTGTGCTCGAAATTACATAAACTTCATCCTGGTCGGAATATGTGCCATTATCGACATCTAACCTAATGAGATAAATACCTTCAACTAATGTTGAAATTGTTGGTTGTGCAGTTTGTGTGTTAGAAAATGTAAGTGTTGAGGGACCATAAATTTGAGTCCAAGAATAGGATAAATTTGCACTACCCGGATTTGTGCTATTGCTTGCGTCAAGGTTTGTAGAATTGTCGGGAAGTACCACGAGTATATTTTCGCCGGCATCTGCAACAGCTTGATCATAAGTAAGTGCAGAGGAGTAGGTGAATGCCATATTTCCCAGATTTAGTTCTCCATTTTCGAAAAACAGTTTTAAAATCTGCTTGCCACTTTTCAACGGAATGTCATTTACAGTTTTAGTTGTCCAGTCATCCCAATCGCCGGTATAATTTACTGATATTCCTGAATTTACAATTTCGTCATCTGAAAGAATTTGGAAGGGTCCGCCACCACTTTGGTTTCCACAAGCATATCTAAACTGAAGTGAATAATAGCCAGCTTGCTGAACATCAATGGTATATTCCAACCACTCGTTAGCTGCAATCCAGCCCACTACTGCACCTTCAGAAAAATCTATTGACGCATCAACATATTCATCAGGTCTGAAATTGCCATTATTATCTTGACCGTTGTCATTATAAGAAATCCCCTGCCCATTTCCACCTTCAAAAAAATCGAACTGTCCGGCTTGAATTGTCCCGGGAATTATTGTTGGTGTTCCCAAAAAAGGTAATTGTTCGCCAACTATCACTGTAGTTAAATTACTTATCGTAAAGTTAGCTCCATCGAAAATTCTTGAATAAAAACTATGTTTCCCAACTTGTAGATTCGTAGCCTGAAAAGTATATGGACTTTGAGAAGTTTGCCCAATGAAATTGTTTCCATCTATAAATTCGATATTGCTTGCAGAACCGCCACTTACTGAAAGGCTTAATTCTACACTTCCGCCGGGATATGCCTCAGGAAAACTTGATGCTAAGGTTCCGCTTAAAGAAATATCTTTGCTGCTTGCCATACTTTTTGCAGACACGCTTAAAACATAAGAATCTGAAAAAGTAATATCTAACTGGCTGTTTCCATAATTGTGAGCTGTGTATATGATTTCACCATTATTAATGAAAGTTGCAGCCAATGGGTAATCGGCAGTTATTATAGGATTTACTCTTCCGAGAACATTCATAGAATGCAGCCAATGATAGGTCTGAGCATCGGAGATTCCGAATTTAAGTGAGCGTTCGGGAAACGAATTGTACAATGAAATTGCACTTTCGGGGTCGAAAAATGCCAGATATTCCCACATTACATCGTGCCATAAATTAGGATTTACTTCGTTTGCAAGAATTCCTGTGTTTTGTTCAATTTCGTTCCATAAGTTTTCAACATAAATTGTATCATGCCCAAGATATAAAGAGCCTCCATGAATTGGGTACATTTCAATTCCATACGAAGCTGCAATATCACTTGTCCAGAATGTCCCGTTATCGTAGCTATTTCCCCAAACCCTCGATACCAGGCTATATTGCTGAGTTGAGTTAAAAATACGATCGTACATATCGAACCAGTATTCTTCAATTGCCGATTGTTCAGTTGTGTAAAGATAAATTCCTAAATCTCTGATAGAATCGTTTCCGGTAATGGTGCCCCAGTGAATGAGTGCAGAATTGAATTGCATACTTTCCGATGTTGATTCCTGATCGTTTCCTTGCGGAAAAGTTGCAAAACCGTTAGCCCAGCAATGCCCGGCATAAGGACTGAAATTTCTTAAAAAAGGAAACATTGGATCATTTCTATTTTCGCAAGCTGCATCGCGTATTAGATAATTCACCATTTCACCCCATTGATTTGCCCAACCTGGATCGAACTGCTCAACAAATGAGGCTGCATGAATAAAATATCCCCAATGGAAATGATGGTCGTTGATGTTGTCATCCTGCCCATGGCCCGCAGGGTAGCCAAGCAATGCCGACCATGTTTGATTGTAATAAAACAAAAATGCCACCTCGCCGGTTTCTGCCTTTAACCAATCTTCCAGACGGTTTTTTATGGTTGCAAGAATCTTATCTCTTGCTGTTGTGTTTCCTGTTAAATCGGCTATACGTCCGGTCTGAATCAAACGATTCATCATCTGTCCTTCGTTGTAGGAATCTGTCCAGCTATCCAATCCAGTGTTTTCCAAGAGCTCAACTTTTTCGTTCATTTCCTGCGGATTAAATTCATTGCTGTAATAGTCTAAATATGGCAGTGTAGGCAAAATTCCGTAAAAGGTGTTTTCTACGCTAAAACTATTTCCATCTAAAGTTTTTAGCTCGCCACGAATAGTAGAGTAGGAATATTGGCCGGGAACGGCTGAATTAGCTGCCAGATTTGACCACTGATGTGGAAGTAATCCTAACAACATACTTGTATCGCTTCCTTCTTTAACATCAGTTTCTACAACAAAATCAGTTCTTAGAATTGAGCTATTCGTATCGTAATTCCAGCTTGTTTTTGTGTTTGAAGGGAATACATATGCATATTTTTTATATTCGTTTGCAACAGTTGAAACGCTTGTTGCATCTAAAGGAATAAATCCTAAAGACCAGTAATTTTCCCCATTTAAAGTAGAAGTATAATTATTTCCGTTTTGAGTCCAAACGCTACCTGCCGGTGCATAAATGGCGAAATCGGCATCATTATGAGCATTTGTAATAATTAGCATTTCATTTAAATTTTCAACAGTTCCTTCAGTAATGGTAATTTGAGCAATATCGCTGGAGCCTTTTGTAAAATATAAAAATGGCATTCCAATTCCTGCAGTTGCCTGAAAATTGTATGTCGAATTACTCCAATCCATGCTTACAGTCCAATCGGAAAAGTCGGAAACATTAGCAGCCGAGGCATTTAAACCTGTAACCCCAACTGTAACAGGCTCAAAGCTATCTATAACTCCCCAAGGCATGTATGTTACTACCAAACCTGAACTTACAGTTTTAAGCGTAAATGGATAATTGAACAAATTATCGGCATGGCTTTCTTTGATTTTCTTCGACCACCAATCGTTGGTAGGGGCAGGTTTTGTTGCTGCCACACCGGTTGTATATGGAGTACCTGAAGGATAGGAATTTCTGCCTGCTGCATCAACTCCAGGGAATTGTGTAGTATATGAACCTGAGCCAACATTTATGAATTGGCTATACGAATGCTGGCAATAAAGAAGCAAAAATAGTAGAACTATAATTTTATTTACCCGACTTAATCTTCCAAACTGTTTCATTTCAATTATTTTTAATATTAACAATCTAATAATTTTCAGGAAACAAAATTCGTAACTTATTTATTCTAAATCAAAAATTCAGGTGGCTCTTTAATACATCATTTATGTTGAAGAATTACATCAATATTACTTCAAAATATTTGGGAATAAGTTGTTTTCTCACTGTAATAATTGCTCTAAGAAAACTACAATAACTGTCTTATGCTTGAATTTTGAATCAGTCATTTACAAAAGTAAACTCCTGAGCGCCAAATTCTTCACAAGCCTTGTTCTTGCTGCCTTTTTGAAGTCATTTGAATATAATGGAATTTTCTTAAAGGCACTAAGTGCTGATTTTTTGAGACAGGTTTAAAGTCTTGTAGCCTGTATATCGCTTTATCCAAACTGCAATATATTGAATCCTATTTGTCTGACCAAACTGCAAGTTCGTTGCCTGCCGGATCAATGAAATGGAATCTTCGTCCGCCAGGAAAAGAAAAAATATCCTGTGAAATTTCTCCGCCAGACTTGATAATTTCATTTTTAATCAAATCAAGATCTGTGTGATAAAGAACTACTAAAGCTCCATTCATAATTTCATTTTCTGTTTTTTGAAATCCTCCCTCAAGTCCGCTATCTGAAAATACCGTATAGTCTGGCCCATAATCTGTGAAATTCCAGTCGAAGGATTTAGTATAAAATTCCTTTATTTTTTCAAGGTTTTTTGCCTTAAATTCAACGTAGTTAATGTGATTGTCTTTATTGCTCATTTTCAATAGTTTAATTTAACATTCATTTTTGCAAATTTTTTACAACAAATAATTTTAAAGTTGCTAAGTCGGATTTGGTAGTTTTTTGGTGTTTTTATATTTTTGGGTGTTGTTTAGTTCTTTAAGCATATCCATTTACCATAAAGTCATAATACTTTTTCTTTCTTATATTGATTTTTAAATTGAAATAGCAATTTCCACCGTCTTTAATAATTATCTGTTCCTCCCTCCAATTTTTGCCCCATGAATCACAGAAGCAATTAATCCAAACCTCTTTTTCTCCTTTATCATTTATCACAGCCATATATTGTCTCTTATATCTTTCAAGGTCAATAATAAAGTGTTTAATATCAAGATTGGATTCTAAATTGTTTGATTTTAACTCTTTGAATAGTTGTTTTTGTTTAGTATTGTATTCAGAAATACATCCTGTTAGTATATCTTCTATTATTATCAAATCATTAATCGATAATTCTGTCTGTCTGGCATTTTCAAAAATCCAAGTTTTTGTCGTATCAAATGGTAGCATTGCAACCATCGAAGTATCTAACTGAACTTCCATATTTGGTGCTTTATTGTCAACTAATCCCGTGTTTTTGTTAGTGTTATTTTGTCCGCAACTTACTAAAATCAATCCTATAAATAATATTATTATTGTCCCATTTATACGCATTTTGTTCAATCTTGACTAAGATAAATTTATTGTATTCATAACCAATTTTTTATTAAATCCGACATATTCGGGTTTTAGTGCAAATTTAGTGATTTGTTTTTTTAATCTAAAAATAGTATTACTATCAAGGAAATTTATATTTTCTCATATGGAAAATTGCAATAGAGCTATCAAAAGAATGATGTTCCCAAAATTTTAATTATCTAACAATTAAAAATCGCTTCAAAATATCAAAAATTATTTTGCAGATAAAAAATAAATAGTTTTATTGAGGTGTTTACTTAATTAATATTATATTTGCATGAAAATTAAAGATATATGGAAATATATAATGGAGAAAAGCTCTTAGAGTTTACTGAACGATTTTCATCAGACGAAGCTTGCCTTAAGTATCTGTCTGACATTAAGTGGAATAGTGGGTTTGAGTGCCGAAAATGCAAACACACTAAATTTAGTGAGGGCAGCAAATACCAACGTTGTTGCACCTTGTGCAAACATATCGAGAGTCCTACTGCAGGGACATTATTGCACAAAGTAAAGTTTGGTGTGAGAAAGGCTTTCATGATTATGTTTGAGATGTCTGCTACTACTAAAGGCCTTTCGGCTTCTCAGGTTGCTAAAAGATATGGCATTACACGCAAAACCGCGTGGCTATTTATGCATAAGATTCGGAAAGGAATGGAAAGCAGTCAAGGCCTTCCAATTAAAGGAACAGTACATGTCGACGAGTTTGTTGTTGGCGGAAAGGAGACTGATAAACAAGGTCGAAGTTATCATAGCAAAAAGAAAAAGGTGGTCTGCGCTGTGGAATTAACTGAGCAAGACAAAATAAAACGGGTTTACGCATTAAGAATAGAGGATTTCTCTGCGAAATCTCTACGATCGATATTCACCAAACATATTGATCCGGGAGCACAGGTAATAACCGACGAATGGAAAGGTTACCGCCCATTGCAAGCAGATTACAATATTAAACAAGTCCCAAGTGACAAAGGGAATAATTTCAAACAACTCCATATTGCAATCCATCAGATTAAGAGTTGGATCCGTACAAATTATTCATGGGTACATAAAGAACACATTGACAAATACCTTGCTGAATACTCTTACAGGATTAATCGTTCTATCTTCAAAGATTCTATTTTTCACAAACTTGTTGAAAGAATGATGGATAGACCACACTTGTCGTATCAGCAAATCAAGATTAGTATTTAAGTAAACACCTCAATAGTTTTATTTGCATCAAAATTAACCTAATGGTTGAATATAATAGTTAAATGAAATGGTTAAATCATTTATTTAAAAAATGGAAGAAAAAAATAGAAATACTGAGGGGAAAATCCTGAAAACTGCTGAGGATGTTTTTATTCGGAAAGGAAAGGCAGCTGCACGAATGCAGGAAATTGCCGATGAAGCTGGCATTAATAAAGCCCTGCTACACTACTATTATCGTTCGAAAGACAAATTGTTCGAGTCGGTTTTTACAACGGTCATTAAGCAACTAATGCTGCCAAAAATTGTGAAAATTGTAAACGAAGAAAGCGATGTTTTTGAAATTATCAGGAAATTTGCTGACTTTTATATTGGGGTTTTAATAAAAAATCCATACATACCATTGTTCGTTTTAGAGGAAATAAACAAAAATCCGCAGCGTTTGGCAGAGCTTTTCATTAGTGCCGGACTACCTTCCGAAAAATTAATTAAAAAAATTCAAAAGCAAATGGATGAAGGCTCAATAAAGCAAATGGACCCCCGTCAGATATTTGTGAATCTGATAGCATTATGTGTTTTTCCGCTGGTAGCAAGAAATATGGTACAGGCAATTTTGTTTAAAAACAATAAAAGAGAATATAATAAATTTCTGAAATCGCGAAAAACTGAAGTTGCCGATTTTATAATAAATTCAATAAAAACATAAATTAATAATTTGAAAATAAACATGTTGACTCTCCAATTTCCAATTTCTAATTTCAAAAAAATATGAGAACTAAACTATTACTAATACTTATCCTATTTTCGACCCAACTAATATCGCAGGATAAAATAACTCTTTTCGAATGTCAGCAAAAGGCAATTTCTAAGCATCCTCTCGGACTGAAAAAAGCTGAGCTGGAAAAAATAAAATCGCTCGACATGCAAATAATTCAGAGTGCATATTTGCCAAAATTGTTAATTGGCGGGCAAGCAAGCTATCAATCCGATGTAATCAATTTGGATATTGACATGCCCGGAATTAATATTCCAACCCCAACTAAAGATCAGTACAAAATGTTTTTAGACCTAAATCAAATAATTTATGATGGAGGACTCACCAAAAGCAGGAAAGAACTGAGGAAGGCTTCTGTAAAAACTGAAATTCAACAGCTTGAAGTTGAAATGTTTGGACTAAAGGAAAAAGTGAATAAGTTTTTTTTCTTAGATTTCATATTAAAAGAAAACCTTCAATTATTAATAAATGCAAAAAATCTTGTTTCCGAGAAATTGGGTGCTGTAAAATCAGGTGTAGAAAATGGAATTTTGCTGCAATCAGACCTTCTGACTATGGAAGTTGAAATAATTAAACTCGAGCAAAATATTGAAGATGTGAAACTTTACTTAGTTTCAAGTCTGGAGATTCTCGAAATTTTGACTGGCGAAAGCTTAAAGAATAGTCAGTTAAGTTTGCCGGATAATAGCGTAGTTTTAGAAAAGCTATCGATCCGCCCCGAAAATACTCTTTTTCAGTTTCAAAAAGAACAACTCAATTTGGCTGCAAATTTGAAGAAGAACGAAAACAATCCTAAGATTTTTGGATTTGGGCAGTTTGCTTATGGAAAGCCAGGGCTAAATATGTTGAGTGAAGATTTCGACACTTACTTCCTTGCCGGAATAAAATTATCCTGGAATTTTTGGGATTGGCAAAAAACCAAAAAGGAAGTGGAAATATTTAAAATTAAAGCCGACATTATTGATTTTCATAAATCTTCATTCGAGCAAGGTCAAAATATTTTACTTGCGAATGCCTCCAAAAATATTGGTTCTTTAGAACAAAAAATTGATAAAGACTTGAAAATTATCGAACTACAAAAGCAGATTTTGGAAAGTTTTTCATCGCAATTAAATAATGGAGTAATTACTTCTTCGGAATATTTAAGCCAATTAAATTTGGTAACTCAGGCTGAAATAAATCTAAAAACCCATGAAATTCAACTGATTGAAGCGAAAATAGATTATAACAATATTCAAGGTAAATAATAAAAAAGTATAAAATGAAAACAATAAAAATATTATTAATTGTAATGATGGTTTGGGCAGTTTCTTGCCAAAATCTTGCGAAAAAATCTGATGCCTATGGCAATTTCGAGGCTGTGGAAACTGTAATTTCTGCTGAGCTTGGAGGAAAATTGTTGGAACTAAATATTAATGAAGGAGATTTACTTTCAGAAAATCAGGTAGTTGGTTTGATAGATACTACTCAACTGAAACTAAACTACAATCTTCTTTTGGTGAAAAAGCAGGCAATAAAAACAAAACTTTCTAATATTGATGCTCAAGTTTTAGTATTAGAATCGCAAAAGAAAAATGTTGAAACAGAACTTAATAGAGTGAAAAAACTATTAATAGATAAAGCTGTAAGTCAGCAACAATTTGATGATTTGGAAGGAAAGTTCAATGTAATTGATAGTCAGATAAATTCAACGAAAGTTCAGAAAAATAGCATTATTGCCGAAATGAATGCGATGGATGCACAATTGAAAATTGTTGAAGACCAAATAAGTAAATGTCAGATTATCAATCCGTTAAGTGGAACTGTACTCGACAAATATCTCGAACAGAATGAAATAACTGCCCCTGGAAAATCAATTTACAAAATTGCCAATTTGACTGAGCTGGAGTTGCGGGTCTATGTGAGTGGGACAATGCTTCCTAAAATAAAACTCGGACAGAAAGTGAAAGTTTTGATAGATAAAAATGAAAAAGAAAACAGCGAACTTTTTGGAACAATTTCATGGATTTCCGAAAAAGCTGAGTTTACACCGAAAATTATTCAAACCAAAGAAGAGCGAGTAAATTTGGTCTATGCTGTGAAAGTCCGTGTAAAAAATGACGGTAGAATAAAAATTGGAATGCCCGGCGAAATAGTCTTCATATAAATTTCAATTTCATGATTAAAGTAAGGAATTTATATAAATCCTACGGCAAAATTCAAGCCTTAAAAAATATAAATCTTGATGTGTCGGAGGGCGAGCTTTTTGGATTGATAGGTCCAGATGGAGCCGGGAAAACAAGCCTTTTGAGAATTTTGACAACTTTACTAATTCCCGATGAAGGTAGTGCAAGCATGAATAATTTGGATACAGTGGCAGATTACAAAAAAATCAGACATAATATAGGATATATGCCCGGCAGATTTTCGCTTTATCAGGATTTGACCGTTGAAGAAAATCTGCAATTTTTTGCAACAATTTTCGGAACAACAATTCAGAATAACTATGATTTAATCAAAGATATATACATTCAGATTGAACCATTCAAAAAAAGATTGGCAGGCAAACTTTCGGGAGGAATGAAACAAAAACTTGCACTTTCGTGTGCTCTGATTCATAAGCCGGAAATTCTTGTATTAGATGAGCCAACTACCGGAGTTGATGCTGTTTCTCGCAAAGAATTTTGGGAAATGCTTAAAAAACTAAAAAAAAATGGTATTACCATAATTGTTTCAACACCCTACATGGACGAGGCAAGTTTGTGCGACAGGGTTGCTTTAATCCAAAATGGTGAATTTATGCAAATTGATACTCCTGCAGGAATTTTGCAAAAGTTTGAAAAGAAAGTTTTTGCAATTAAATCAGATGAGTTTTATAAATTATCGAAAGATTTGAAGAATCACGAGTCCGCTCATTCTGTCTATCCTTTCGGAGAATATCTTCATTATATTTCAAAAAATGAAGATGAAAATAGGGAAGACCTGATAAATAATTTGAAAGCAAAAAATCATAGCGGAATTGTTATAGAACAAATCACGCCAAATATCGAAGATTGTTTTATGGAATTAATGACACAAAATTCTCACAATGAAGAATAAGGAAATTGTTATCAGAGCAAAAAATATGACGAAGAAATTTGGGAGTTTCACTGCAAACGACAATCTGAATTTTGAGGTTGGAAAGGGTGAGATTTTTGGTTTTCTTGGAGCCAATGGTGCCGGCAAAACTACTTCCATTAAAATCTTGTGTGGACTTTCTGTACCAACATCCGGTGAAATTGAAGTTGCCGGCTATGATGTTTACAAGCAAGCTGAAATCATCAAAAAAAATATTGGTTATATGAGCCAAAAATTTTCGCTCTACGAAGACCTGACTGTTTGGGAAAATATCAGATTTTATGCAGGAATTTACGGAATGCCTATAAAAACCATCAAATCAAAAGCAACAATTTTGCTTAAGCGGCTTGAACTCGAACATGCCCGAAACAAATTGATAGCCTCTTTGCCTTTAGGCTGGAAGCAAAAACTGGCTTTTTCGATTGCAATTTTCCATGAGCCGAGCATCGTTTTTCTCGATGAACCCACAGGTGGAGTTGATCCCATTACGAGGCGGCAATTTTGGGATATGATTTACGAAGCCGCAAACAAAGATATAACTGTTTTTGTAACAACACATTACATGGACGAAGCAGAATATTGCCATCGTATTTCAATTATGGTTGATGGTAGAATTGAGGCGATTGACACCCCGGCAAATTTGAAAAAGCAATTCGAAACTGATTCTATCGAAAATGTATTTATAAAATTGGCCAGGCAAAGTAATTTTAAAGGATAAATTATGAAACGATTTTTTGGATTTATTAAAAAGGAGTTCTTTCACATATTTCGCGATAAGCGGACTATGCTTATACTTTTTGGAATGCCAATAATTCAGATTCTACTGTTTGGATATGTTGTAACCAACGAAATTAAGGATGCCGAAATTGCAATTCTCGATTTATCGAAAGATGATATTTCCCAGGAAATAACAAACAAATTGTCTTCGTCTGGCTATTTTCAGATAAAAAAGGTTTTGCATTCGCATACAGAAATTGAGGATGTTCTAAAATCGGGAATTATTAAGGAAGTTGTAGTTTTTGAGGCAGATTTTGCAAAAAAAATTGAACGGGAGGGCATAGCAAATATCCAACTCATTGCTGATGCTTCAGATGCAAATACTGCAAATTTAATTGTGAACTATACTAAAGGTATAATTAGCAATTATGCTATTAGTTTAAGAAAAGATGTTGAGATGCCACTTCAAATTGAGCCTGAAATCCGTATGTTTTACAACGAAGAACTAAAAGGAGCATTTATGTTTGTTCCTGGAACTATGGCTCTTATTTTAATGCTTATTTCTGCAATGATGACCTCAATTTCTATTGCCCGTGAAAAAGAGCTCGGAACTATGGAAGTCCTTCTGGTGTCGCCTCTCAGACCTTTCCAAATTATAATTGGAAAAGTAAGCCCATACATTGCCATGGCTTTTGTAAATGCTGTTGTGATAATTGCGATGGGCGTTTTTGTATTCAATATGCCTGTCTTAGGTAGTATTAGCCTGTTGATGCTCGAAAGTTTGCTCTTCATTGTAATGGCACTTGCATTAGGTATTTTCATTTCTACAGTATCAAATTCTCAGCAAGTGGCAATGTTCATTTCGCTTTTTGCATTGCTTTTGCCAACAATGTTATTGTCCGGATTTATTTTTCCTATCGAAAATATGCCTCTGGTTTTGCAATGGCTAAGTAGCATTATTCCTCCAAAATACTTCATTATTATTATAAAAAATGTGATGTTGAAAGGAACAGGTATAAGTTTTGTATGGAAAGAAACTCTTGTTCTACTTGGCATGACTGTTTTTTTTATTTTGTTAAGTGTCAAAAAATTTAAAGTAAGGCTCGAATAAATTTGACTGATATTTGAATAATGAAAATCTTGGTATTCCAATTTCTAATTTCAAGCTTATGAACACAATAAAATATCTTCTTCAAAAAGAATTTATTCAGATTTTTCGCAATAAAACTCTATTGCCTCTAATTTTTGTTTTGCCTGTAGTTCAACTTATTATTTTAGTGAACGCTGCAACATTCGAAATGAAAAATATAGATATGATTGTACTTGATAAGGATTTGTCTCAATCATCACGAAATTTGATTTCTAAATTTGAAGGCTCTCCTTTTTATCATATTAATTCTTTTACTTTTTCTTTAGAGGAAGCCGAAGAAAAACTTTTAGACAATTCTGCTGACGTAATTCTAAATATTCCGGCTAATTTTGAAAGAGATTTGTTAAGAAACAATAAATCTAAAATTCAATTTCTGATAAACGCCATTAACGGAACTGCTGCTGGTCTGATAAATGCTTATTCTATAAGTATAGTTCAGGATTTTAATAAAGAAATTATTCAGGAGTGGTATGATTTGAACCAAATAAAAATTGAACTTCCAATAAAATTGAACTATCGGTATTGGTTCAATGAAAACTTGGAATATACGATTTATATGCTTCCGGGTATTTTAGTTATTTTAGTAACTCTCATTGGGATGTTTTTGTCGGCATTAAATATTGTTCGCGAAAAAGAAATCGGAACTATTGAACAAATCAATGTAACTCCAATCAAAAAGTATCAATTTATAATTGGCAAATTGCTGCCATTTCTGATAATTGCACTTTTCGAGATGGCTTTTGGTTTGGTGATTGGTCGCCTACTTTTCGACCAGCCTATGGTGGGGAGTTTGTGGCTATTATTTGGATTTACTTTTGTTTACCTGCTTGTAGCTCTTGGTCTTGGATTGTTTTTTTCGGCAATTTCTGCAAATCAGCAGCAGGTTATGTTTACTGTATATTTTTTCCTTCTCACTTTCATTTTAATGAGTGGAATTTTTACTCCTGTAGAAAGCATGCCTGATTGGGCTCAAATTATCAACCGAATAAATCCATTTATGTATTTTATGAAAGCCATTCGCATGATTTTACTCAAAGGTTCTGGCTTTTTTGATATTCTTGACGAATTTGTTTCCTTGAGTATTTATGCAGTGGTTATTCTATCTTTGGCAATTTGGCGATATAGGAAAACAGTGTAGAACTCATTTAACCCAAGTTGAGAACAATATTTTATATCTGCCTACATATGAGCATATTACGTTCATAGGATTCGTTTTTCGGGTACTACGGATTTTGTAATTTCAATATTTTCAACGAACTAAATTTCAAGTTGCAAAGTTAACAA
>JABHKC010000148.1 GCA_018692315.1 Bacteroidota bacterium
CTGCCCATATCCGAATGAAACGCTCGTTTGCTTCTTTTATAATTGTTGAATATTTAATTCTTATTTCATTTATTCTATCCATGTGGCAAAGATAGGAAAAAAAATTAATAATGGAGCAATTATATATTTACAATTACTAAGTATCTTTATCAACTGCTGATTATAGAAAGGCCTGATTTTGTTCAGATATATTTCTCGTTTAATATTTTTATCAAATATACTTTTCATATTGCCACTATTTCTCATTTATATTAAATATACTTAACAAAGATAGATATATTTTCATATTCATTCAGCATACTTATAATTTTTTTAATTTTATTGAAAAAGACCAAAACCCTGAAAGGGTGGAACAAATATTCGGTCATAAAATTCGAAAATAATTATTAAATATCGGACTTTCAGCCCTAAATCTTCATCATTTCGCATATCACACAGGGTTTTACCCTGTGCTTTTACATGGTGGGCTTTCAGCCCTTTTAACTGCTAATTGGTATTGAAAAGAGCTATATCTGCATTTTTTTGTACTTATTACTGGACGGTTTACTTTTTTTTGAATAGTAATCTAAATTTATAGTTTTATACTTTATTGTGTAAACCTACTTTTAGAACAAGATAAAAAAACAAATTCGTAATTCGAAATGGGTGAAAAGTAAATTTCCAAGGTTTTATATTTGGAAATTTATGGCAATCTAAATTCAATGAAAAAAGCCCTGAAAAAAACCTTCAGGGCTTTGGGTGAATAATGGGAATCGAACCCACGACCTCTGGAACCACAATCCAGCGCTCTAACCGACTGAGCTATATCCACCATAATAAATCGGCTGCAAAAGTATTTATATTTTTTTTAATAATGAAATATTATTATTAAAATATTTTTCAGTTTTTATTGCAAAAAAATGTTTTTTCCCTATCTTTTGTCATTATACAAAAGAAACAATTCCGATAGCTTTCGGAACAATAAAAAAAAAGATGCTTCCACTCATATGCCATCACCCGCCCGCTTTTGTTCTGGTCAGGTGTAAAGATTGCTAATTTTACCAATTAATCAACAAACCAGCCTTAATTTGGAAAACACTATTTTTACTAGTCAAATCGCTGGTAATTCCGGAATATTTATTTGTTGTTTCCAATGTGATATCTGCAAATCCGTATGAATATCTGGCATCTAACATTAACTGGAGCTTCGGTCCTCTTCTGATATTGCTCCCAAGAGGAAAAAGTCCACCGAAACCACCAACAACACCATAATCGTTAGAAAGGGTTTCTCTATACAAATCGTCGTGAAGATCGTAGATAGTTTCTATTGCCATGCCTGAACTATTGATAGTGCCAATAGTTTGCTCACCTACAATTTGAGCAGATCTTAAAAAACTATAATACAAGCCGGCATTTAAATAAAACTTAATATCAACCCCAAAATATCTTTTCAGCATAATTGGAACTGTCAAATAATCGTAGGTTGTTTCTGCATCAGTAGCAATTGAACCAAAAGTTCCGGAGCCGGTAACACCACTTTCCTTGTTTACAACTCCAAATTCCGAAAAATTCAACTCAAGTTGAAACCCATAATCGTTATTTATGTTATAAATACCTAAAATTCCGTATATCGTACCTAATTTTTTTTGAGGATCTTCTATATCCTGAATTAAATCGGAAAGATTCGCACCCATCGAAAACCCAATTTGAAATTTTGGAATGTCGTTTTTATAAGCATTACTGCCTAAATTGCTATTAAAAGAATTATTCTTAAAAAATAGTTTTTGTGGTTTCAGAAATCTAAAACTTTCACCTACAGCTTTTGCTTTTATCACAGAATATTCTGCAAATGATTTCAAACTTATTGCATTGAAAAACACTAAACTAAGCACCAAAATTTGAATAAATCCTTTTTTCATAACTATCACATTTTAAAAAGCTGCAATTTAATACAAATCTTGTTTATTTATATTTTTTCTGATTTTATTGTTACAATTTTTCTTGAGTAAACTCAGAATTCTACATTTGAGATTTTCCTAAATCCTATCACCGTACATTTTCATTTGAAATAAAAAGAGTCTGTTGAAAACCTGTATCAAATAAAACTTATGGTTTATTAGTTTGAAGTTTTAACTTATGGGGACTTCTATAAATGCAAATTTCTTCGTTGTTTCAAAATTTCAAAATCCTCATTTACAATAGTAAACTGCGGTTTTGAAATTTCTTACGCCTTGAAATTTACTATTTTTAGAAGCCCCCTTATAATATTATTGATTGAAAAGGAATACCCTAATACTCAACAATAATAAACAAATCTTCGTCTTTTTTCTTCATCAAATATTTCTCTCGGGAGAATTTTTCAAGTTTGTTTTTGTCGAAATGAAGTTCGTTGTAGCTGATTTTATCTTGAGCAATTTTTTCAATATAAAATGCCTTATCCTTTTCTAACTGTTTGATATGGTATAAATCTTTTGCTCGTGAAATCCAGTCGTTCGAATCAATAAATGTTATCCAAATTAACGAAAGTAGAAGGGTAAAAATAAACTTATTCTGTAGAAAGGCCGGGATATATTTTTTATACTTATTAATATTCATTACAACATTTTTTTTTACAAATGTATAATTTCTGAATGAATTTCAGCTATAATATATTAAATTTTATATAATATTTTCATTCCTGAAAAATCCTGACTTACAATCGGATTCAAACGAATCCCCCAATTATTGGCATTATAAATAATTTTCCCAACAGCATATCCAAAACATGCACCGAGAAAAACATCGCTAGCCCAGTGAGCATTATCATAAATTCGTGATATTCCAACCAAACTTGCAATACCATATGCCAAAATTTTTGTGCCCGAAGAATTAGAATACTCCGAAGCTATAATTGTTGCCACTGAAAAAACAACCGATGTATGCCCCGAAAAAAAGGAACGGTAGTCAAAGCCCGGACCACTCCAGAAATGCGGATTTTCGGCACCGGTTTGAAATTGTCCGGGAGTATGCCTTCCAAACAGAAATTTTGGAACATGTGTAAGCAATCCTGTTAATGCAAAAGCTTTTGTGCCTAATATTGCAACTTTTTTTGTTTGTTCGTTGTGCAAAAAACTTCCGTGAAGATACAGCAAACCCAACGAAATAAGGGTGTAATTTCTGTAAAGATGAATATTGCCAAAAGGTTCCACAAAATTCTTTGAAAAATTATTCAATGAAGTAGTTTTACTTTTTTGTACAATCGACTGAATATCTCCATCTACACTCATTAATAAACCAGTAGTTCCAACAGCAATGCCAACTTTCAACCACTGGTTTTTTGTCAGATTTTTTGGGCTTAATGCAATATCTCTTATATCGTGCCAATACGACCAAATATATTCTCTATTCACTGAGGCTTTATTCGGAAACTGGAGTTTTTCCGATTGTGAAAAACCGTTTTTCGAAAAAGTTGAAATAATTATAAGAAATAAACCAAAATAAAAAACAATCTTGAAATCTTGATTTATGACTCTGAGTTTATTCATATAAAAAGAAAAGTCGAAAGATAATGCTAACAACAAATATCTTTCGACCAACTTTACAATTTTCATGTTTGAAACTATGATATAGGGTTATTTTCGGCAAACTTCTTCA
Organism: Bacteroidota bacterium; assembly: GCA_018692315.1. Lineage (NCBI taxonomy): Bacteria > Pseudomonadati > Bacteroidota > Bacteroidota bacterium. The sequence goes on from JABHKC010000148.1 coordinate 3,613, forward strand.
AACGAAATTCTAAATCGACAAACTGGCTTCTTTGAATTTGTGAAACACAAGCGCGCATTCCTTCCAATCGTTTGCTGCCTGTAATATCAAGAGAAATTGCACTAATTCCGTAATATAGCAATTCTTCTAACAATTCTATACCGGAAAATCCGGGGTACGAAAATGTGAAATAAAATCCATCGGCAAGTTGCTTTTCTTCATCTTTATCGTAAACAATTTTAAATCCATTTTCAATAAACAATTTCTTCATTATTTTTGCTCTTTCGCCATATTCTTTTACCATTTCAATGAAATCGAAATCTCCATCGTTTGCAGCTTTCAGCATAGCTTTTAAGGCATATTGAGACGAGTGGCAAACTCCGGATGATAACGAATATAATGCTCCAAAAACCATTGCATATCCTAATTCGTCTGAATTGAAAAATCGTTTTAAATCTGGAAATTTTCTATAAAATAATTTGTTTGAAATTACCATACTACCAATTCTTTGCCCGGCATAACTAAAAACTTTCGAGCTTGAAATTAGCAAAATATAATTGTCGGTATAATTTGCAATTGTTGGCTGATAGGGCGGCTCACCGGGCTTTGAATAATCTTTTCTGAAATCCATAGCAAAATATGCAAGGTCTTCTAAAACTATAACATCATATTTATTAGATAGTTCTGCAATAATTTTCAATTCTTTTTCGGTGAAACAAATCCATGAAGGATTGTTCGGATTCGAGTAAATTATTGTGGAAATATTGCCTTTTTCTAAATAGCTTTCCAGTTTTTCATGCAATGCTTCGCCTCTGAAATCATAAACATCAAATGTTTCAAATTTAAGTCCAAGAACACGATGCTGTTGCTTTTGAACAGGAAATCCAGGATCAATAAATAGTGTTGTGTCCTTTTTGATGTCTCGTCGGCATGAAACTAAAAATGAAGCAAATCCTCCTTGCATTGACCCAACTGTAGGAATACAACTTTCAGCGTTCACATCAATGTTTAGAAACAATTTCACAAAACGTGCAATCTCAGGTTTCAATTCTGCAACTCCTTCAATCATAGGATATTTAGAGGCAACTCCACTTTTAAGTGCATCAATTTCTGCTTGAATTCCAACTTCTGCAGGTTCTAATCCGGGCACTCCCATTTCCATTCTGATAAACTTATCGCCACTAACTTTTTCAATATTATTTACCAATCTAACAATTTCTCTAATTGAGCCTTTCCCAACTACCGGCAATCCTGACTCTTTAATTTTTTGTTCAACCAATACTGAATCAATAGGTGTATTTTTCATTTTATAAAAATTAATTTTATTATCATTTTTCAGCAATATTACATTTTTTTTATTAAAATCTTATATTTTTCTATAATTAAAATCAATGAATGATGAAAGAGTTAATTGTGAGCTTAATTTCAATTTTATAAAATGCAATATCTATTTTACATTCAAATAATTATTTAGGAAAACTTGAAGAATAAACTAATTTTGTAAATAAATACTGGAGAAATGAGGTTAATAAATCCCTTATACTATAAGGCTTTTAAATATTTAATAGAGAATGAAAGGCTGACAAAAAAAGTGCGAAGTATTTTGTCTGACAAAGAAATTTTAGACAAAAGTATAAGCCAGCAGGAAACTGTTTTAAACAAAGAAAAATTAGAAAACATTTTATAATAATAAAGAATTGTACCTTATTAATGAACCCACAACTTAAAACCATAATCAAAGAACTTTCAGATAAATATTTTAGTGAAATACAAAATATCAGGCGGCATATTCATAGCAATCCTGAATTATCTTTCGAAGAATTTGAAACTTCAAAATACATTGCTTCAAAACTTGAAGAATACAATATCCCGTTCATTTCCGGGATTGCAAATAACGGCATAGTTGCGACAATAAAAGGAAAAGCAAATTCAAACAAAATTGTTGCACTGCGGGCAGATATAGACGCATTGCCAATTACTGAAAAAAATGATATTCCTTTCAAATCGAAAGTAGTTGGAAAAATGCATGCTTGCGGTCACGATGTTCACACCGCATCGCTTCTTGGAGCAGCAAAAATTCTTAACGAACTAAAAGGCAAATTTTCCGGCATCATAAAACTTGTTTTCCAACCGGCTGAAGAAAAAGCTCCGGGCGGAGCAAAAGCCATGTTAGAAGAAAATCTGTTCGGAAGTGAAAAACCAAATCTTATTATAGCTCAACATGTTATGCCAAGTATTGATGTTGGAAAAGTAGGTTTTAAATCTGGAATGTACATGGCTTCTACTGATGAAGTTTTTATTACAGTGAAAGGTAAAGGAGGACATGCCGCTTTGCCACACGAAATTACCGATACAGTTTTGATTGCCTCACACATTGTTGTGTCTTTGCAACAAATAGTTAGCAGGCATGCACCAGCCTCAATTCCAAGCGTATTGTCTTTTGGGAGATTTATTGCTGATAGTGCATTGAACGCAATCCCCGATGAAGTGAAAATTTCCGGCACATTCAGGACAATGGATGAAAATTGGCGAAAAGAAGCAAAGCAAAAAATAAAAACAATTTCAGAATCTATTGCAAAAGGGATGGGTGGCGAATGTGAAGTAAATTTTATTGACGGTTATCCTTTTTTGGTGAACGACCCAAAAATAACTTCACAGGCAAAAGAATTTACATCTGATTTTATTGGAACAGAAAATATTGAGGATATGGAAATCAGGATGACCGGAGAAGATTTTGCATATTTTTCTCAGGAATATCCTGCAACATTATTTAGACTTGGGACACGAAATATTAAGAAGAATATTACTTCACCTCTACATTCCTCCACATTTGATGTTGATGAAAATAGCCTAAAATTAGGAGCAGGAATTATGGCATGGCTGGCTGTTTCTTTTTTGAAATAGATGATCAGGTTTTGGATTTTCTAAAAATAATTAATTTATTCTTTAAACTACACCGTCAACATGTCGACGTGAGCGGAGTTTTATTTCCTTTTATAAAAAAAAACTTCATTTTAATACTTATTTTCTCTTCCAGAACTTCAAAATAATTTTTAACCAAAATTTACTAAGTTAAAAATATTGTTATTTTTGTGGAATATTAATTGCACAAACTAAACAAGGTTTTAGATGAATAGAGAAAAAAATAAACAAATCACACAAGAATCTATGAAATTGTTAAACCTTAGAATGATATGGATGTTTTAAACAAAACAATAAAGAAATATACTGAATTTTCTGTATATACTAATGTTAAGTGCAATTAGGAGTGACTACACAGCCACCTGATTTGGTTGAAAAAGAATTAAAGATAAAGAAACCTATTTTAAGAAAAAAACTGTATTTTTGTTTTAGTATAATTTATGTATTTTATAATGGAATTAACTCACAAATATTTAGAAAAAATAGGATTTTCAGTAGATACTGAGAGTACTAATTTTGGTGAGATATTCCTTAATATAATCACAATAAACGATGAAATAAACAATAATATTTTAATCCCATTCATATTTTATAAAAATGAAGATGCCTTATTTAAGTTTTATCTTAATGAATGGAATAAAAATGAAATTAATTATTTTATAGCAGTCGGTTCAGACAGGTCATATATTATTAATGCCAAAGAAAAAACTAAAAGCGAAGACATCTTAAAGAGTAGTTTGATAATTGATAATTTTGATTACGGAACTGATACTATCGACTACAATGATATTAAATTAGAAACATTACCTTATACAAAAGAAAATATCGACAATTCATATTTTTTCGATTATGTTCTAAAAAAACAAAAAGAAGTAAAAAATGAAGTTGATACATACCTATTAAACAACTTAGTAGCTTTAAAAGAGGAGTTGTCAAAGTTTGATACCGACAATGAAAACATAAACGGTTTAATTTTAAAAAGTCTTTTTGTAAAATATCTTGAAGACAGAAAAATACTTGCCAAAACATCTATTGCAAAAGTTTTAGAAGAAGGTAATCCGTCTGCATTAACTGAATTGTTTTCTAAAATTGCAGTAATAAATGGAGATATTCTAAAAAAGGATTTAAGGGTTACCGAAAAACACATAAATGAACTTAAGATTTTCTACACTCACGACTATAAAGAATATAAAAAAGGGCAACAAAATTTATTCTACCCTTATAAATTTAATAAAATTCCTATACAACTAATAAGTAATGTATATGAGGAGTTTTTGGGAAGAACGAATAAAGAAGAAAAAAAATCAAAAGGTATTTTTTATACAAAAACCTTTGTGATTGATTTTATGCTTTCGCATACTATATATCCTAAAATTGAAAAACAATCTCACTCAACTATACTTGACCCTGCGTGTGGGTCAGGTGCTTTTTTAGTTCAAGCATTTAATAGAATATTAAAATCGCAGCTCGAAAAAAATCTTTCAATAGACGAGAAAGCAGAAATTCTTCAAAAACAAATTTTTGGAATTGATACAGATGTAAATGCTTTGCAAATTACTGCATTTAGTTTATATCTTACTCTGTTGGACGGAATAAGCAAAAACGAAATTCAAGAACAACTCAAAAAACGAAATCCTATTTTACCTTCATTAATAGGATACAACTTATTGCAAAGAAACACCATTGTAGATGATATTAAATTTGAAATTAAAATCAATTCAAATATTTATTCATTCACGAAATTTGATTGTATTGTTGCTAATCCACCATGGTCACAATTAGATAAAAAGGAAAACATTGTTAGGAATGAAATAGATAAATTAGATATTTATAGAAATGTTTATAATTATCAAACATCTCAAGCTTTTTTATTAAAAATTGATAAGTTATGCCATACGAATACAGATATTGCAATTATTGTAAATAATTCAAATTTTTTAAACGAGAAATCCAAAGAATTTAGAATTGAAATTCTTGAAAAATATCGACTAAAATATTTTTATGAACTTTCCGAGATTGCAGATATTATTTTTAAAGGAACAAAACATCCAAGTGCTGTTTTAATACTTGATAAAAAAGATATAAAAACTCATGCGATAAAATATATAAGCCCAAGATTATCAAAGTTTAGCAAAATATTAAATATTATATCTTTTTCATCAAAAGACATAAGAGAAGTTAAACAAGAAAATTTAAAACAGGAAGATATTTTATGGAAAATTTTTGTGAATGGAAACTGGAAAGATTATCAATTAATAAGTAAAATTATTTTAAATAATAGTTTTTCAAAGGAGATAAGATGTCAAAGAGGATTTGAGGCCTTGCAGGAAAATAAAATGGTGCAAATAAAGAGCCCAATTAAGCATTCAATTTATAATACCAATGATAAGACGAACTATTTTATTATTGACAAATTAAATAGTTTTATTTGGAATAGAAAGTTAAGGCGTTTACCATTACCAAAAATATTTAGTGATAGTTACTTCAAAAAACATATTCTTGATAAATTGAAATCTGATAATGATAAGAAATTAATACAGAAATATTATAAAAAAACTAATGAAGAGTACATCTCAACTATAATTAGAGATTATAAAACAAAACTTGAAATAGATTATATTTTATCTAGAATTAATCAATCATTATTTAGTGGTAAAAGAATAATTATTGAAAGACAACCCTCAAGCCTTAATAAAATCAAAGCAATATATGCTGAAACCAAAGTGCTTAGCAAAGATAATACGTTGATATTAAAGGTGGAGGAGTTTAATAATTATAACATATTGTTAGCTATTTTAAATTCTTCTCTTACAGGATATTTTTTCACAAATGTATCTTCACAATTTTCAAAAGGAGGAAGAAGCTCATTAAGTGTAACAGATATTTCAAAATTTCCTTTCCCGAAAGTTGATATAAACAATTCGATTGTTAAGAAAATACAAAATAAGGTTGTTCTTATTAAAGAATATAAAGGTCTTAATAGAAATACGATTGAAATTGAAAAACAATTAGACGAGCTTATCTTTGACTTATATGGGTTACTAGAATTTGAAAAAGAAATAATTAGAGAGTTTTATCAAATAAATGTTGAACGAAAGAATAATGTCGTAGAGACACAAGACATACAAAATTATGTTGAAGCATTCCGAGATACTTATCAGTTAATGATTAAAAAGAATTTACGATTAAATGCTTCATACATTATTTCAACAAATATTGGTACAATTGTAGAGTTTAGTATTGTAGATAAAGAGGATTTCATTAGCGAAATAAAATACGGTAATTTTACTCAAAGGCAAGTTTTAAATCTTGTAAAAGAGCTTCAAATACAAAAAGAATTATTAAACGGTAGTATTAATGAAGAAAAGGTGAAAATTTATGAGGAAAATATTTTTTATATAATTAAAAGTAATCAGTTTAAAGATTGGACAAAGCGTCAGGCAATGGAAGATGCAAATGAAGAGGTAAAAGAAATGCTAAAAAAGTTGTTATAGTTATGGAGATGCCGACTGAATTTTATGATTTTATTGCTCAATATAAGGATAAGGAAGATTTTATAGAAAATTTGTTTATAAAAGCATTGATTGATAGTTATTCAAGAGTAAAAAATATTGAAAATATACACAATATAAGTGAAAATAAAATTCGTAATAAATTTCAATATGATTTAACACATTCAAATAAATTAACAAAACAAATAATTGAAAAAGGGTTTATAACGTTCACGGCTGAAAATCAAATTATCAATTATGAAAGAGAAGTAAAACGAACAGATATACAATTTATCATAACAGGCTTGTTAACATATGTTGTTGAATGCAAGAAGCTAAAAGGAATAAGCAAAGCTCAATATATTGACAGCGGAATTAATCGTTTTGTTGAAAACATATACATTAGTAAAAATGAGGAATATGCAGGGATGTGTAGTTTTATTGTTAGTGAAGATGTAAAGCATATTATTTCGGGTACAAAAGACAGAGTTAAGGTATATAATTTTGTATCATTAAACGACAATTTAATTTGTGATTTTGAAAATTCTTTTAGTTCCACTCATAATAGAGTAGATGATAATAATATTCAAATTCATCATTTATTTTTTGGTATGAATAATAAAAGTACATAATCGAGTAGGCGGCTGATGGTCAAATAACCGCCAGTACAACTCTCACTCCAGCTCACTCGAATATATTGTCCGTGCTTTTAACAAGCAATAGTTAATTCCGTATCAAAACCAGATAATCCACAATCAATTATTTTACAACAATCCGCCATCAATTTTGTTCAAAAAATTCAAGATTAAAATTGAAAAACCGAAAGTCTAATCAACATTATCATCAAGATAAGAATTCCTATTTAAGCCAATTTCCGGATCATCAGAGATTGAAAATCGTGAGATTTCTGAATCTGCCGATTGATTAAAATTTTCAATGTCAATATTTTTTCTTTTATATGCCGGAATATTTTCCATTAATTCTATATCGACATTTGATTGCTGATTCTGGTTTGCATAAGATGTATAATTCTCAGCTGATGTATTCATTTGATTTGCAGCAGGATATTTAGACTTTTTACTATTTGTACTATTTCCATTAGATGTATAATTATCATCTTTCGTATCAAATTCATATGATCTGGATCTATTTGTATCATCAGAAATTTTCCTGTTCTCAACTTTCCCGCTAAGTGAAACAACTGTTTTTATTCTTTCCTTTTTAACATAAATTTCCGGAATTACATCGGCAGAGAAGCCCGTTGCAATTATGGTGATATTAATCTTGTCGCCAAGGCTTTGGTCAATTCCATTTCCCCAAATCAAATTTGCATGAGAGCCTGCCGAATTTTGAACATGTTCGGTAATATCCCCAATTTCATCCATAGTAACTTCAGCATTTCCGGAAGTTATATTTAGCAGAATATTTTTAGCACCGGTAATATCATTATTATTCAAAAGTGGAGAATTTAAGGCTTCTTTAATTGCCCGCAGAGCTCTACCCTCGCCTTCCGACATTGCTGAACCCATAATAGCCACACCACTGGTTTTCATCACAGTTTTTACATCAGCAAAATCTACATTTATATATCCATGAACAGTTATTATTTCGGCAATTCCTTTTGCAGCAATAGTTAGAACATTGTCGGCTTTAGAAAATGCATCAGAGATTTTCAAATTTCCATGAATCTCGCGAAGTTTTTCATTATTGATTACTAAAAGTGAATCAACATGATCTTTAATTTTATTGATACCATCGATTGCCTGATCGATACGTCTTTTTCCTTCAAACCTGAAAGGAATTGTAACAATTCCAACTGTCAGAATATCAAGCTCTTTTGCTGTTTCAGCAATTACCGGAGCAGCCCCGGTACCAGTTCCTCCACCCATACCGGCAGTGATGAAAGCCATTTTTGTATTGTTTTTTAAAATGGTTTCAATAGCTTTAATATTTTCCTGAGCCGATTTTTTTCCCTGTTCAGGAATATTTCCTGCACCTCGCCCATCTGTAAGATTTTCGCCTATCTGAATTTTAGTAGGAACCGGACTTTCCAGCAAAGCTTGAGAATCGGTATTTACTACTACAAAACTTACATCTTTTATTCCTTGCCTATACATATAATTCACCGCATTGCTACCACCTCCACCAACACCAATAACTTTTATTATAGAATCGTTGTCGATGTTTGGAATTTCAAGATTTAATACATTTTCTTCCATTGGTTATTGTGTTTTGAAATTTGCTTTTAAAATAAATTTTTCAATCAGGAACATTCTATTGTATTATAATTTGTTAACTTTTTTCCTTAATACTATTTTCTTCTGTAGAATCTCCAACGAGTGTATCCGAAGCGAATGTTAGATTTAATTCTTTCTGAAATTCTACGATTGTTCTTCCTATTTTTTTTATAAAACCGTTTTTCTTCTTTTCCTTCTTTTCTTTTATAACTTTTTTCCTTTGTTTTAGCCGTTCAGGTTCTACCGGCATTTGAGGGAAAGCGCGAAGTTGATCGGTATTATCTGTTGTCTTTTTGTTTCTCTTTACATATTTCTTGATAGACTTATCGTTAGAATTATTTAATGTTGAATTTTCTGTATTCAGGTTTGTAATCTTTTCCTTTTCAATGTTTTGATTCTGAAAGCTGAGTTTTTCTGTCTCTTCAATTCTCGGAACAACTCGAATAGGTTTTACCCTCTTGTTTTCAATTGTATTTAAATCAGATTTAAGTGTTACAATTTCTTTTTTCTCAATTCTATTTTTTCTATCAAGTGTTTTGTTTATTAGTTCCGATTGAAAACCTGTTGCAATAATTGTTACACTAAGATTGTTTTCTAATTTTGTATCTGTGCAGTTTCCCCAGATAATTTGAACATTTTGTCCAACTTGCCCTTGCACAAAATCAGTTATCTGCGAAAGTTCCTCTATGCTACATTCTTCTGTGCCTGAAGCCACATTCAGCAAAATATTCTTTGCTCCTCTAATATTCGTGCTGTTTAACAAGGGTGAATGCAAACTGTTTTTGATTGCATCAATTGCCCGATTTTCGCCCGAGGCAATTCCTGTTCCCATAATTGCATCTCCACTAGCATTCATAACCGTTCTTACATCAGCAAAATCTACATTTACATAACCGTGAACAGTAATAATTTCAGCGATTCCTTTCACAGCTGAGGTTAAAACATCGTCAGCCTTCGAAAATGCGTCTGTCATTTTCAAATTTCCATAAAGGAAACGAAGCTTTTCATTATCTATAACAAGGAGCGAATCTACGTATTTTCGCATCTCTTCAATTCCTTCCAAAGCTTGATTGAACCGAACTTCACCTTCAAATCTGAATGGTACGGTTACAACCCCAATTGTTAATATATTTAAGTCTTTCGCAATTTTTGAAATTACCGGAGCAGCACCCGTCCCTGTTCCACCGCCCATTCCGGCAGTTACAAAAATCATTTTTGTATCTTCAAGTTCTTTTTCAATCTCGTGAGAACTTTCGATGGCTGACTCTTTTCCTTTTTTTGGAATATTTCCTGCCCCTTTTCCTTCGGTTAGGCTAGGTCCCAATTGTATTTTCTTTCGGATTGGGCTTTCTTCCAATGCCTGCCAGTCTGTATTGCAAATCATATAATCAACATCGTTAATTCCATATTTAAACATATGATTAACGGCATTGCCTCCACCTCCACCAACTGCACAAACCTTTATAATCGACTGTTTTTTTGTGGGAAAATCAAAGTCTAATAGTTCATTGTCCATAATTGAATATTTTAAGGTTTATAAATCTGACTTATTTTTATTGCATGTTTTTATCAGTAAGCAAGTTTTTGAAAAATCCCAAAACTCCGCCATTGTCAACATTTTTACCATCCGGCTCAACATCATTATCACTGTTTTGAATTGCAGGTTTAGTTTGATCTTTTGCTTTTTTTATCGCTTGGAGTGAATCCTCATAATCGCTTGCCTCGATGAGAATCCCAAGTGCTGTAGAAAATTCGGGTTTCTGCAATTCGATATCCAAGTTTTCAAATTTATCTTCAAATGGAATACCAATTCTTACTTCCATTCCTGTTTTAAAAGCCAATAATTCGTCAAGGTTTCTTAATAAAGCTCCGCCACCAGTAACAACAATTCCTGCACCAATTATATCGAAATATTTTGATTTCTCAATTTCGAATGCAACTTGTTCGGCAATTTCTTCAATTCGGGCTTGAATGATATATGCTAAACTTTTGAATGAAATTTCTTTAGGTTTTCTTCCATTTATTCCTGCAATAGATACTACTTTATCTTCAGGAGCACCGTCTCCAATTGCCGAACCAAACTGAATTTTAAGCAATTCTGCATCTCTCAACAAAATTTGGCAACCTTCTTTAATATCTCGAGTAACAACATTGCCACCAAAAGGAATGACTGCAATATGACGAACAATATTATCGTAAAATATAGCTACATCAGTAACACCTGCTCCTATATCTACAAGAACAACTCCGGCTTCTATTTCGTCCGGAGACAATACAGAAGCTGCCGAAGCAACCGGATTTAGAAATACCTGATTATATTTCAAATTTATTCGATTCAGGCTCTTTTCAATTCCAATTTTCGAGATTTGCTTATTTGTAATTATTTTGAAATCAGCTTCAAGCCTGTTTGCAGTAATACCTATTGGATTTGATTCTTCAGGATCGCCATCAATAATGTATGCTTGTGGAATTATTTCTAAAATTTCTTCGTCCAATCCTATTGAAATCTTATTCATTTCATCAATCAATAATCGAACATCATCGGCAGAAATCTCATTATTTTTGTTTTCGATATATCGCGAACCTTTGTTGAAAATCGTTTTTATCTGATGGCTTGTTACACCTACAAAAATATTATTTAATTCATAATCGTAGTTTTTTGTTGCCATTTCGATAGCTTCCTCAATAGAATTAACCGTTTCTTCAACATTTTTCACTACACCTTTTTTTATTCCTTTTGATGTAGAAGTTCCTATTCCGAGAATCTCAATTTGTCCCGATTCTTTAATCTGTGCAATCAACACAACAGTTTTTGTTGTCCCAATGTCGATTGCAGTTATATGTTTCATTTCCATAAGCATATGTTTTATATAGTATAACCTTTCTTTTGTTTATTAATTACTGATATTTTAGTTTTTTAGTGCAAACTATTTGATTTTCAAATTTTAAATTAATTGTTTTATACTTTCCCCAACCTTCCACTTTTAAGGCTTTGTTGTAAAAGTTCATCAAATTTTTGAATTTGATTTCTATATTTGTAATATCGCCCAATAAAACCTTATGTGCTCCAACTCTCGGAATTAAGATAAAATCTTTGTTTTCATCAATTTCAATATGTTCTATCTGCGATTTCCAAAATTTGTTTGAACTTATAAAGTTTGACAATTCAATAATTTTCTTAATTATTCCCAAATCTTTTTCATCAGAATTTGCATTTTTGCTCTCTTCATATTTTATAATATCACTTTTTGTAATATGGCCTGTTGCAACCAAAACATGAGCGGTATAATTTGTTGAAGTAGGCATAATATCTTCATTTTCATCGATATAAATATCTATTTTAGGTTGATTTATAATACGTAGAATTGGCTTTCTTTGTACAATTTCAATCATTAGATTTCCTCTAAAAGTAAAATAAACTTCTGCATTTTCGATAGATGGATGATTTTCAATAGTAGTTTCAATTTGAGCAGTGTTTATGCTATCAATATCTTGTTTTTTTAGATTTATTTTACTTTTTTCTAATATTTCAATTATTTCAGATTCACTTACAAATTTGTTTAATGAAGTATCTATCTCAATTTGTATATTTTCATAGCTGATATTTTTCCTTTTGAAAGAAACAAAACTAATGCTTGTAATTAAAAAAACAAGAAATACCGACCATAATACAATGGGACCTAAACGATTAGTTTTTTTTATATTTTGATTTTTAGGGGTTTTCATTTTTTTAACAGCACGTTTTTTATTGGTTCAACTAATTTATCAATATCACCGGCACCTAATGTTAGTAAAAGTTCAAATTTATTTTTTTTAATAATTTCGATAATATCATTTTTAGAACATAAGTGCTTATTTTCAATTTTTACTTCATCGAATATCAATTTTGAGCTAACATTTTCGATAGCTTCTTCGCGAGCAGGATAAATATCCAAAAGAAACAATTCATCCAATAAACTCAAACTTTCAGCAAATTCTTTATAAAAATCTTTTGTTCGACTGAATAGATGAGGCTGAAAAATTCCGCTTATAGTTTTCTTTGGAAAAAGCTTTTTAACAGAAGTTATAGTTTCAATCAATTCCTGTGGATGATGAGCATAGTCATCAATAAAAACCAAATTTTCTTCCTTTATTTGATAATCGAATCTTCTATTTATTCCTTCAAAATCCTTGAGTGAAGTATTTAAATTAGATGTATTTGCATCAAATAAAACTACTGCTGAAAGTGCAGCAATAGCATTTTCAACATTTATTATACCAGGCATTTTTAACTCAAAATCCTTAATTTCAATATTTTGAGAAACAAAATCAAAAACGTAAACTGAATTTTTAATTCTTATATTTTTTGCCCAAAAATCAGCATTTTCATTATCAATAGAGTATGTATAAAATTTTGCATTTGTGTGCTTCTCAAACTCTTGCTTAATCTTGAAGTTTATCAATAGTTTTCCACCTTCTTTAACTTGTGAGGCAAATTTGAAAAAAGCCTTTTGCAGGTTCAATTTATTTTCATAAATATCCAAATGATCGGGGTCCATTGATGTAATCACAGCAATTTCCGGATAAAGTTGTAAGAAAGAACGATCAAATTCATCGGCTTCAAGCACATAACAATTATCTTTTCCAATCATTAAATTGCTATTATTGCTTTTTGAAATTCCGCCCAAAAATGCAGTACAATCAATTTTCTGTTTCGTGCAAATATGAGCAATCATAGACGAAACGGTAGTTTTTGCATGTGTTCCGGCAACGGCAATAGAGTTTTTATCTCTTGTTATCAATCCCAAAATTTCTGCTCTTTTATATATTTTAAATTGTTCGTTTCTGAAAAAATTTAATTCTTCACTATTTTTCGGAATTGCCGGAGTATAAATTATTATTGTATCTACATGATTTTTAAACGTTTCAGGAATATTTTTTTCATCATCTTCGAAATGAATATTTATACCTTCGGCTTGTAAAGTATCGGTCAATTTAGTTTTAGTTTTGTCGTAACCGGCTACCTCATAACCCATTGCATGATAATATCTTGCAAGCGAACTTATGCCAATTCCTCCTATTCCAAGGCAAAACACCTTTCTAAATTTTTTCACTTTTTTGCTATTTTGTTGTTTTACAAAGTTTTAAAACTTCCTTCGCTATAATTTCATCCGAGTTTCTTAGGGCCATTTTTGCAATATTCTCCGACAATGATTTCAATTTTTCTTCGTCGTAAATAAGTTTAAATGCCACATCTACAAGCTTTTGTTCTGCTTCTCTGTCTATTATTAGAATTGCACCATCCAAATCTACAATTGCTTGAGCATTTTTAGTTTGATGATCTTCAGTAACATTTGGAGAAGGAACAAAAATTGTTGGTTTTTCAAGCACACAAAGTTCAGAGATAGTTCCTGCACCAGCACGCGAAATCACTAAATCTGCAATCGAGAAAGCATAATCCATTCGAGAAATAAATTTTGTTACACAAATATTTTCAAAACTAAAAGGTGTAACAAATTCTTCAACTTCATTGAAATAATATTGCCCGGTCTGCCATATCATTTGAATTTCACTTTTCCCAATTTTTTCAATAAATGACGAAATACTATCATTTATGGTTTTTGCTCCAAGACTTCCGCCAATTATTAATAGAGTTTTTTTGTTCGGTTTCAAGCCAAAATATTTTAATGCTTCGATTCTATCAATTTTATTGTTCAAAACATTTTGCCTTATTGGATTTCCTGTCAATACTATTTTTTGAGCTGGAAAATATTTGTCCATACTATTATATGCAACACAAATTTTGTCAGCCTTTTTCGAAAGCAATTTATTTGTTATGCCCGGATAAGAATTTTGCTCTTGCAATAAAGTTGGGATTCCAAGATGAGAAGCCACATAAACTACTGCTCCACTGGCATATCCTCCAACACCAACAGCTACATCTGCTTCAAATTTCTTTAATATTTTTTTCGATTTTATCAGACTTAATAAAAGTTTAACAACAACAACAATATTTTTTAGCGAAAACTTCCGCTGTAATCCAATTATCGGAAGCCCAACAATTTTATATCCTGCTGCTGGGATTTTCTCCATTTCCATTCTATTTTTCGCACCAACAAATAAAATTTCAATGCTACTATCAATTTTCTTCAAAGCATTTGCTATTGAAATAGCTGGAAAAATATGCCCTCCTGTTCCTCCTCCTGAAATAATTATTTTAGTCGTTTTACTCATATTTTTTCAATTTTTCTTGGAGAATTACTTACTGAGAGAATAATTCCTAAAGAGGCACTTGTGAAAATGATTGATGTACCGCCCATACTAATTAATGGCAAAGTTTGACCAGTTACAGGCATCATACTTAAAGAAACTGCAATATTCACCATTGCTTGTAGAACAAGACTTATAGACAATCCCGCTGCAAGCAGTCCACCAAAATGATGCGGACATCGTCTCAAAATAACTCCGGCTCTGTATAATAGAACGATGTATATAAAAAAAACAAAAGCAGAACCAAAAATTCCATATTCTTCAACAATCATAGCATAAACATAATCTGATTGTGCTTCGGGCAAAAAACTACGTTGAGTTCCATTTCCAGGACCTTTCCCAAAAACTCCCGCTGAAACTACCGCAGTTTTAGCTTGTCGAACTTGAATATTTCCATCCATATTTTCATAAAAATCCACGACTCTGTTTATCCAGGTTTCTATCCTGAATTTGTCGGTAAATGGACGGGAAACAACAGAAATCAACAATAAAGTGCCAATTATTGTAGAAAATAAGACAAACAAGTGTTTATATCTCACATTTCCAATAAACATAAGAATTATTGAAGCCAAAAATAAAAGTGCTGCTGTGGACAAATTTGATGGCAAAATTAAACCACACATTGGCAATAAAATTGCAAGAATTGGGACAATAACTTTTTTGTAGTTTCCCATGTCATGCTGATTTTTAGATAAAATTCTTGCAATGAACATTATCATAGCAAACTTTGCTAAGTCGGAAGTTTGAAATGAAATTCCAAGAATTTTCAAGCGTCTTGTAGCTTCATCGTCGGTTTCTCCAAAAATCAAAGTCAAAACCAATAAGACAAGTGAAAGTGCTACAAAAAGTATAGATAAATTTGAAAAGTAATTGTTTGGTATTCTATGCACAAATATTGCCATTAAAAAACCAATAGAAAGAAAACCGGCATGACGCAAAATTAATTTTGTAGTACTTGTGTTGTCGTGCCTAATTGGTAAAGCTTCTATTGCGCTATAAACTACAACTATAGAAATAAATGACAAAACAATCATTATTGTCCAAATCATTTTATCTCCTTTTAATAATTTGCCACTGAGTTCTTTCATTTTTTCTTAAAGTAATTGTAGATTTATTTCGGATAAAGAATTATAAATTTCGCACTTCTTCTTTAAATTGCGTTCCTCTGTCTTCGTAGTTATTGAAAAGATCGAAACTTGCACAAGCAGGCGAAAGCAAGACTGTATCATCCGGCATGCCATGATTATAAGCCTCATTTACAGCTTTTTCCATCGAATCTGTTTCAATTATTTCATCAACAATATCTTTGAAATATTCTACAAGTTTCGAGTTATTTTTTCCGAGGCAAATCAAAGTTTTAACTTTGTCTTTAACTAAATCGTGAAGAATTTTATAATCATTGCCTTTGTCAATACCGCCGGCTATCCACACAACAGGGGTTTTCATACTTTCGAGAGCATACCATGTTGAATTTACATTAGTTGCTTTTGAATCGTTAATAAACTGAATTCCACGCACTTTAATATGATATTCAAGCCTGTGCTCTACACCCTTAAAATTTTCCAGACTTTTTCTGATTACCTCTTTTCTTATTTTTAAAGTACTACCCACAATCCCTGCTGCCATTGAATTATAAACATTATGTTTTCCCTTTAATGACAAATTTTCTATAGCAACAGAGCAATCCTCAATTTCTTTGAGAAAAAATCTATTATTTTCCATATATGCCGAATTATTTTTATTATTTGAAAGTGTAAATGAATGTTTCTTAGAATTAATATTTAGCCTTTGTATCTCATCAAATATTGCCTGATCGTCGCCACAATAGATGAAATGATCATTTTTAGTTTGATTCTGAATTATCCTGAATTTAGACTCAATGTATTCTTTCATATTGTAGTTATATCTATCGAGATGATCGGGTGTAATATTCATAAGTGTAGCAATTTCCGCTTTAAAATCGTACATTCCGTCAAGCTGAAAACTGCTTAATTCTATAACCCAATATTGTATTTTTTCTTCTGCTTCATTTGCAATTTGATAGGCAAGACT
This sequence comes from Bacteroidota bacterium, assembly GCA_018692315.1. Taxonomy (NCBI): domain Bacteria; kingdom Pseudomonadati; phylum Bacteroidota; species Bacteroidota bacterium. The sequence goes on from JABHKC010000148.1 coordinate 20,543, forward strand.
TTTCCCAATATTTCCGGCAAGCCCTACTCTGAAACCAGAATTTTTAAGCATTTCATAAATCAATAATGTTGTGGTTGTTTTCCCATTACTGCCTGTAATACAAATCTTTACGGCATCAGTATATCTTCCAGCAAATTCTATTTCAGAGATTATTCTTATATTTCTATTCCTAATTTTAGTAATGATTTCAGCTTTTTCTGAAATTCCGGGACTTTTAACAATTTCATCAGCTGTGAGAATTAAATTTTCTGAATGCCCATTTTCCTCAAATTGAATTGAATAAGTATTCAAAAGTTTTTTGTATTTAGATTTAATCTTTGAAAAATCTGAAACAAAAATTTCATAGCCTTTATTTTTGGCAAGAATTGCGGCACCAACTCCGCTTTCTCCGGCACCAAGGATAACTATTCGTTTTATTTTTTTTGTTTTCTTCATATCATAAAATTTTTGATATTTTGCTTTTCGCTATCTGATTTTTAGTGTTACAATAGTTATTACAGCGAGAAGAATTCCTACGATCCAAAATCTAAGAACAATTTTTGACTCGGGATAGCCAAGTTTTTGGTAATGATGATGTAATGGAGCCATTTTAAATATTCTTCGTCCTGCACCAAATTTTTTCTTAGTGTATTTAAAATAAGTTACTTGCAGTATAACAGAAATATTTTCGATTAAAAATATCCCACACAAAATTGGAATTAAGAGCTCTTTGCGAATTACGATTGCAAAAACTGCAATTATTCCTCCAAGAGCAAGAGAGCCGGTATCTCCCATAAAAACCTGAGCCGGATACGAATTAAACCAAAGAAAACCAACAGTTGAGCCAAACAGTGCTGAAGCAAAAATTACAAGCTCAGCAGAATTTGGTATAAACATAATATTCAAATAATTAGCAAGTATAAAGTTACTCGAAACATAAGCTAAAATTCCAAGAATTGATGCTGTGATGGCAGAAACTCCGGTTGCTAATCCATCAAGCCCATCTGTAAGATTAGCCCCATTCGAAACTGCTGTTATTATGAATATTACAATGATGATAAACACTATCCAAACTCCATATTTTCTTCCTTTTTCGCCAAGAAAAGATACTATCCATGAATAGTCGAATTCGTTGTTTTTGAAAAAAGGGATTGTGGTTTTGGTCGATTTTTTTTCATTGCTGAAAAAATCTGTAATTTCAGTCTTTTGAGCACTGTTTTGAATTAATTCAGTATCATTTTCAATTGGCAATTCTGCTTTTTCTCGCACTACAATATCGGAACTAAAAAACATAGTTACGCCCACAATAAAACCTAATCCAACCTGACCGATAATTTTTGAACGACTTCGTAGTCCTTCCTTATTTTTTTTGAATACCTTTATATAATCGTCAACAAATCCTATAATTCCAAGCCATACAGTAGTGATAATCAATAGAATAATATAAATATTTGTGATATCAGCAAACAACAAAGTAGGAATCAAAATTGATCCAAGAATAATTAAACCTCCCATGGTTGGAGTTCCCTTTTTTTGCATCTGACCTTCGAGGTCAAGGTCTCTTATTGTTTCTCCAATTTGCTTTTTTTGCAATACATTAATTATTTTTTTACCGTAAAGCATTGAAAGTATGAGAGATGTGATAACCGCCATGGCAGAACGAAAAGTAATATATTTGAACATTCCTGCCCCCGGAATATCGAATTGATCTAAATATAGGAAAAGATGATATAGCATTTTATTGGTTTAAATATTTGGTTTCTAACAATTTAAATTGGAAAATATTTCTTTATCGTCGAAAGGATATTTTACTCCTTGAATTTCTTGGGTACATTCGTGCCCTTTGCCGGCTATAAGAATAATATCTTGTTTAGAAGCCATGATACAAGCAGTTTTGATAGCTTCTTTTCGATTTTTAATAGCAATAATTTTGTCTTCTTTACTTTGTTCTATTCCCGAAACCATATCATTAATAATTTCATCGGGATTTTCGTTTCGAGGATTATCTGATGTAAAAATGGCTAAGTCGCTATTCTCAGCAACAATTTTTGCCATTAATGGACGCTTAGACTTATCACGATTTCCACCGGCTCCTACAACTGCAATTATTTTGTTGGAATTCTTAACGTTTTTTATAGCTTTTAAAACATTTTTCAAAGCATCGGGAGTATGTGCGTAATCGACAATTGCAATTTTTCCGGATTTCGATTTTGCAATTTCAAAACGTCCTTTCACACTATCAAGATTGCTTAAAAACGGTAATATTTCTTCTCTCTTAGCTTTAAGCAAAATAGCAGTAGAATAAACTGCAAGAAAATTATAGGCATTAAACTCGCCAATAAATTTTGTCCAAATTTCTTGTTTTTCAATTTTCAGCAACATTCCCTCAAAACTCAATTCTAAAATTTTGCATGAAAAATCGGCAAATGATTTTAAGGCATAAGTTTTTGTATTAGCCAAACAATTCTGTACCATAACCTTAGCATTCTTGTCGTCTATATTGATTAGAGCAAAAGCAGCTTTTGGCAAATTGTCGAAGAAAAGTTTCTTTGCGTTCAAATATTCTTTGAAAGTTTTATGATAGTCGAGATGTTCGTGTGTAAGATTTGTGAAAATTGCTCCGGCAAAATACAATCCGCCAATCCTGTGTTGAACGATTGCATGTGAACTAACTTCCATAAAACAATATTCGCAACCAATTTCAAGCATTTTACTTAGTAAACTGTTCAACTGAATAGGATCTGGAGTTGTATGAGTTGAAGCAATAGATTCACCGTCAATAATGTTTTCAACGGTAGAAAGCAAGCCACATTTAAACCCAATTCCTGAAAATAATTTGTATAAATGCGTTGCTATTGAAGTTTTCCCATTTGTACCTGTAATTCCAACTAATTGAATATTTTTACTTGGGTGATCGAAATAATTTGTAGCGATAATTGCAAGTGCAGCACTCGAATTTTTGACAGTGCAATAGATAACTTTTTCGTTCAGGTTTTCAGGAAGATTTTCGCAAACAATAACTGAAGCACCATTTTCGATAGCCTTGTTTATAAAATTGTGCCCATCTGACAATAAACCAACTATCGCAACAAACAAATCGTTTTTTGCCACCTTTCGCGAATCAAAGTGGATATTTTTGATTTCGCAATTGTTCCAATTAGTTTTTGAAACAATTTCTACACTATCTAATATTTCATTTAGGTTTTTCACTATATATTCAATTTTATCCAAGTACTATTTTAATTGAGGTACCTTTTCTGATTTTTGTACCTTGTAAGATCGATTGATTTTTTACTCTGCCTGTTCCTGAAAAAATCACCCTCAAACCGCAATTCTCCAAAAGATACAAAGCATCTTGAAGCCCCATATCTCTTACATTTGGAACTATGTTTTTATATTCTGAAATTTTTCTGCTTTTCAAAGAAATTTCTTTTTCTTCCTTTTTTGTTGAAACCCATGCAGATTTGGTCAGCTTTGCATTCATAGGGATTTTCAACTCTTCCAAAACATTCTCAATTTCAAGCTTTTTGCCACTTTTCGAGGTAGGCAGAATAGATATAATATCTTGATTTTCTGCAATTTCAGAAATATCCTCGTGAAGTTCGTTCATTTTCGAATAAGTGCTTAAAGCAATATCTTTGAAAACAGGACCAGCAACAGTTGCACCATAATAATTCCAGCCTTTTGGATTATTTATTATCACAATACATGAATATTTTGGATCATTGCTAGGAAAATACCCGGCGAAAGTTGATTGATATTCCATTTTCTTTGACCTATTATTATATGTCAATTGTGTTGTTCCAGTTTTTCCGGCAATCTTGCAATATTTATCTTTCAAATTTGTTGCAGTTCCATTCTCAACAACTCCTTCAAGCATTTTTTGCATTTTTCTTAAAGTTTTTTTCGAACAAATTGTTGGCTTCCTTTGGGATTTAAATGTTTTGGTAATTTTTTCGTCGGAACGTAAATGTTTTATAAACATAGGTTTTACAGGTACTCCATCGTTCGCTATTGCATTATATAAATGCAAAATCTGCAAGGGAGTTAACATAATTTCATATCCATACGACATTTGAGGTAAGGAAATTCCAGACCAAAGAGTATCATCAGGATTTCTAAGAATTGGTTGAGCTTCGCCGATTAAGGGGATTTCTAATTTTTCACCGAGATTAAATTCTTTCAGCTTGGAGACAAAAGCTTGAGGATTATTTTTGAATTTCGCAATTATAGTTTTTACAATTGCAACATTCGATGAAATCTCAAAACCTCTTTTTATAGTAATTTTTCCAGTAGTTTCATCGTCAGAATCTTTGAATTTTTTGCCCATATAATAAAATGTACCATCTTCAATATCGACTATATCATTTGTGTCAATAAGATTTTCGTCTAACAGAGCCATATATGATGCCAATTTGAAGGTTGAGCCCGGTTCAACCAAAGTTCCAATTGCACGATTTTTTGTTTCCCTATATCCTGTCGAAGTTTTATCGAGATTAACTATAGCCTTTATCTCTCCGGTTTCTACCTCCATAACAATTGCAACTCCGTAATCGGCATCGTACTTTTTCAAGTTTTTCATTAAAGAATTATGAGCAATATCCTGAATTTCAATATTTAAAGTAGATACAATATCTGAGCCGGATTGTGGTTCAATCGTGTTTCCTTTATTTACCGAAATCCACAAATTTCCAGCAATTTTTTCTTCTAATTGTATTCCTTCTTTACCTTTAAGAAATCCATCGAAAGCTCCTTCTAAACCTGCATATCCTACTTTTTTTTGCTTTTGACTATCGTCTGAATCAACTACTCTTAAATTCCCTAATGTTCTGTCAGCTAATCCTTTAAACAATCTTGCTCGACTATTACTTTCGGTAATAAGCATGCCACCATAAAATCGTCCTCTTCTTAAAATTGGGAATTTTTTAATCTCTAATAATTGATTGTATGAAATATCTTTTGCAATTGAAAAGCCTCTATTCTTTTTCCTTCTTGCTTTTATTATTCGATTTTTATAATAATCTTTTGTTTTATTGTGAAATTTTGCAAGACATATTGATAGAGAATCGACATTTCTGTTAAATATTTTATCTGTAATTGCGGGTGTAATTAAATCCATTCGAACTTCATAAACCGAAACTGTGCTAACAAGCAACTTACCGTCATCGCTGTATATATTTCCTCTTTTTGCCTCAATAGGTTCATATCTTTGTGAATATTTGCTGTATTCTTTCCATTTATCACCTTCAACAATTTGAAGATGAAGTATTCTAAAAATTGCTAATACGAAAAATATACTGACAAGCAAAAAAACAAACTTGAATTTCCCCAGCATTTTTGCTTTTATTTTTCTATCGTTTTCAATCATAATCTACCACAATTTTTTTGGGTGGATATTTCGAAATCTTCAAATTCATATTCAGACTGTCAATTTTCTTTTGTGTTTGTGTTTGCAATCTTGAATACATATTGTTCGATACATTTTCTATATATTCTGCCTTAAGTTGTTTGACTTCTTCTTCTAAAGCAAAGCTTCTTCTTGCAACACTTTCTGCATTATAACTATTAGATATATAGGCAATTACCAAAAGGAAAACGAAAAGTATAAAGATTCTGTTTTTGCTGACAAAATTATTTATTATAGCTCCATTTATAATTTCTGTGAAATTTATTCTATTTTCACTGTCTATATTTTTAGTATCTTGATTTTTTTTCATCTTAAAGAATTTTCTTTGCTATTCTCAATTTCCCAGATCTCGATCTTTTGTTTTTCTCAATCTCAAATTCATCGGGCACAATAACCTTTGTATTAACAGGCTCAATATCAACAATTTTATTACCGTACAAATCCTTTTTTACTATACCCTCGAAATTCCCGCTTTTGAAAAAATTCTTAACAATCTTATCTTCGGCAGAGTGGTACGAAACAATTGAAACCCTACCATTTATCTTCAGTAGGTCTTTTGTCTGCATTAGTAATTCTTTCAAGGAAGTCAATTCATCATTCACTTCAATCCTAATAGCCTGAAAAACTTTCGAGAGATATTTATAATCGTTTATCTTTGGAACACAAGGACTTATCGAATCCAAAAAATTATTGATTGACTCAATTTTATTTGAAGCCCTATATTCACAAATTTGCTTAACCAGCTTGTTCGTATTTTTTATTTCGCCATATTTCCAAAAAATTCTTTTCAAATCATTTTCATGGAAATTATTCACAACTTCTTTAGCCGAAATTGAAGCTTTTTTATTCATTCTCATATCGAGAGGTCCATCTGTACGATAGCTAAAGCCCTTATAATCTGTATCAAACTGATTCGATGAAACACCGAGATCTGCAACTAATCCATCAATTTTTTCAATTTGGTGGTATTTTAAAAAATACTTCAAAAATCTGAAGTTGTGCTTTATATAAATAATTCTATCATCATTGATTCTATTCTTAAAAGCATCTTCGTCCTGATCGAAAACAAATAATTTTCCATCTCCTAAAGCAGAAAGAATTTGCTTAGAATAGCTTCCACCTCCAAAAGTTACATCAACATAAATTCCATCAGACAGCACATTTAGCCCATCTATACTTTCTTTAAGTAAAACAGGTACATGAAATATTTCCGTGTTTTGCGAATTAGACATTTGGATATAGTTTTAAGCTCTATTTTGTAAGATTCTTTTCGTATGATTGACCGAAATTTTCGATTTCCGATAGACTTTTTGTGAGTTCATCCTGGTCCCAGATTCTGATTCTGTTTCTTTGTCCGATGAAAGTTGCTTTGGTTTTCAAATTTGCATACTTGAGCATTTTCTCCGGAAAATTCATTCGTCCGTTGTCTGCTATGGTAAGTTTTGTGATATTTCTGAAAACCTGTTCAAGAAGTTTTGATTGGTTTCTATCATCAGGATCTAATTTCTCATAAATTTTCTCAACTTTTTTCTCCCATTCATCCACAGAAAACAAATTTAGGCACTTTTCAAAACTATCAATTTGTATTATTACAACAGTTTGATCGACAGAATCAAATTCCTTTTTTAATGGAGATGGTAGAATTATTCTACCTTTCCCATCAATTTTAGTATTATATTCGCCGTAAAATGTTGACATAAATTATTATTAAATTTTGTATGGTAAAAATATATATTATTTTGAACTTATTTGACCTTATTTGATTTTTTTTTACACACTTTGACACCAAAATGCAAAATAAATGGTGTATAACTATGTAATTATTGTTAATAACTTTAATAGTTATTAACAATTGAACAATGTATCTGCCTATCAAACAGAACAATAAAACAATTTTAGTTTTTTATTCATAACAGTTAATAAAATTTTCTTGAAAACATACATAAATGACATTTTTGTGAAAATTTAATGATCGGAAACATTGATTTTATTATTTTTAAATCTCAAATTGTCATGATAATATTATTAAGATTTCATTTTGAATACTATCAATTTTGTTGGAATCGAGAGATTTAAATATTATTAAACTAAGATAACTATAGGAAAATAAATAGACAAAGCAACTAAATATCAATATTTTATGAACTTTGAAAACAACAATACTCTTACGAAATTTATAAACTATCAAGTAATTGATGGACCTATAAAATTAGAAAACATTCATACTCTAAACGGTGCAAACTATTTTAGTGGAGGTCCTGTAATTCGTTTTAGAATAAATCTTGCTGACTACGATGAAGTTTTCACCGATGAAATTCCTGATTTTTATGAAAACTTAAAAAATTGCCTTCCATCGCTTCACGAACATTTTTGTTCTATTGGAAAACCCGGAGGTTTTTTTGTGAGAGTAGAAGAAGGAACTTTGTTGGGACATGTAATGGAACATATCGCAATCGAACTACAAACACTTGCAGGAATGGAAGTTGGTTTTGGCAAAACTCGAATGACAAAAAAGCAAGGAGTTTATAATGTAGTATTCAGATTTGCCGATGAAATTGCGGGAATTTATGCAGGAAAATTAGCATTAAACTTTATAAATTCAGTTTTACAAAAAAAGGATTTCGAGCTAAAAGAAGGGATTGAAAATTTAGTTTTTATTCGCGAAAAACAGCTTCTCGGATATAGTACGCAAAAAATTGTTGAAGAAGCAAACGAAAGAAGAATTCCTGCCATTCGATTAGATAAATATAACTTAGTTCAGCTTGGCACGGGAAAATTCAAACAAATTATTCGTGCTACAATAACCGGAAATACAAGCCTGATTGCTGTTGAAACAAGTGACAATAAGTTTCTTACAACTCAAATTCTTAAAGAAGCCGGTGTCCCAATTCCCAACAGGATTTTAACAAATGACATCAATGAAGTTCTGGCTTTTCATCAGAAATTGCAAAAATCAATTGTTATTAAACCTGCAGTTGGCTATCAGGGAAAACGAATAAGTGTCAATTTGAACAAAACTGATACAATAAAAAACGCCTTTGAATTTGCTAATGAATTCGATGATGAAATTATTGCACAAGAATTTATTGAGGGAAATACATATAGGCTTTTAGTGATTGATAATAAATTTGTAGCTGCTGTTCAGCTCGTTGCACCACACATTGTTGGCGATGGAATCAACAATTTGAAAACCTTATTTAACCGACTAAATTCGCATCCCGACAGGGAATTTGGAGATAAATCGAAGCTATCGAAAATAGAAATTGATGAAGATACTTTGAAAATTCTTGAGCTCGAAAACTACACTTTTGATAGTATTTTGGAGAATGGCGAAATATTTTACCTTAAAAATTCCTGCAATATGCGTCTTGGTGGTTCATCGGTCGATCTTACTGATTTGGTTCATCCATATAATATATTTTTGGCCGAGCGAATCAGCAAAATTCTAAACCTTAATGTTGCCGGTGTTGATATTATCACCATTGATATTTCAAAACCCATAATTGACAATAATGGGAAACTAATTGAAGTGAATGCTGCACCAGATTTTAGAATGCACATTCAGCCCACTTTAGGCAAAGCCAGGCAAGTTCAAAAGCCATTTGTTGAGATGTTGTTTCCTGAAAACAAACATTTTAGAATTCCGATTTTTTCTATTACAGGCTCAAACGGGAGAAATATTTTCATGGAAATATTTGGAACTTTTTTGCAAAAAAAATATCCAAAATTAGGAATAGCTTCTTCAAAAGGACTTTTTATCAATAATAATTGTTTAAGCAAAGAAAATCCAATAGACTCGCACAATACCGAAATTATACTGAAAGATCCAACTGTAGATGCCGTACTTATAGAAACTTCAGTTGAAACAATATTAGAATACGGAATTGCTTATAAATTTGCCGATATTGGAATTGTCCTGAACATAGATGAAAGCATTGAGAAATATTACGAATACGACCACATTAGAGATGCAGAAGATGTTGCCTATGCAAAATCTGTAGTTGCCGAAGAAGTTTATACAGAGGGCTTTACTATATTGAATGCAGACGATAAATTGGTTCTCGAAATGAGAGAAAGACTTTATAGTCAATTAATTTTGTTCACACAAAAAGCAGACAATGCAGAAATAAAAAAGCTGGTTGATAGTGGTGGAATTGCTTGTATTCTTACTGAAGGAAAAGTATGGATTTTACATGCAAATGAAAAAATAGAAATAATTGAAATTGAAAAAGTTCCAATAATCATTAAAAAATGTAATATAGATGCACTATTGGCAAGTGTTGCCGCAATGTATGTTTTGAAAACTCCGGTTGAAGAAATAAGAAGTTCCCTTATTTTGTAGAATTTCGTTAAAAATACTCACCATAGCTATGGGGCTATGCCTGTGTTTTTTGCCTTGTTATCGCACAAAATAACTTCGCTTACTTTGGCCAACTTATTTCGTAGCAAAGCCTTAGTTAAAAGACAGACTGGAAATTGTGTGGATAACAATTTAGTATATCCTATTTCTATTTTCAATTATTTGAGAGCCAGCCTTATTTTTTCAGCAATTTCACTAAATTCTTCTTTCGAGAATTTCAGTTTTGGTCTGGCAAAATTTATATCCTCAATATTATTTATTGGTATAAGGTGAATATGTGTATGCGGAACTTCAAGTCCGATAACTGCTACACCAACTCTTTCGCATTCAATAACTTCGTCGATAGCTTTTGCTATTTTTTTTGCAAAAACATTTAAACCGGCAAGTAGTTCATCTTCCATATCGAAAATATAGTCAACTTCCTTTTTAGGAACAACAAGAGTATGACCTTTTGCCAAAGGAAAAATATCTAAAAAGGCATAATAATTTTCGTCCTCTGCAATTTTGTAGGATGGAATTTCTCCACTAATAATTTTTGTGAAAATTGAAGCCATATTTCTTTGATTGATTTTTATTTTGAGATATTTACAATTTCCATTTGAATAATTCCGGAAGGAACTTTAATGTCGATGCAATCTCCAACTTTGTGTCCTAAAAGAGCTTTTGCAATTGGAGTTGAAACCGAAATTTTTTTCTCTTTGATATTTGCTTCGCTTTCCGAGACAATAGTGTATTCCATAAGAGAATTATTCTTTTTATTTTGAATATTGACTTTACTGAAAATTTGAACTTTCGAGGTATCTATCGTCGATTCATCAATAATTCTTAGTCCACTCATAGAATTTTGAAGTTTAGAAATTTTCATTTCCAACATTCCCTGAGCTTCTTTTGCAGCATCGTATTCTGCATTCTCCGAAAGGTCTCCCTTATCGCGGGCTTCAGCAATTTGCTTTGATATATTTGGTCGTTCTACCCTTGTCAAATGGTCTAAATCTTCTTTCAGCTTCTTTAAACCTTCTTCTGTAATATACGAAATATTCGCCATCTTTTTATATTAAATCACTAAAAACAAAAAAGAATTCCAAAACAATTTCGGAACTCTTTCGGCTGCAAAGTTATAAAAGATTTTTTATATACAAATTTTTTGGAAATTTTGGATTCTAATTCCTATTTAAAATAAATATTAACAATTAAAAAGCACTATAGTCAGTAGAACGAAATGCTCCGAACCATTTTAGAATCTTTTCACCAATTCCATCAGCATCGATATGAATAATGTAAACACCACTTGCAATGGCTAATCCGTATTGATTTTTCACATCCCAATCGAGAAAAGTATCAGAATTAGATTTTCTAAACCTACGAACAAGAGTTCCCCTGATAGTATAAATTGATATTGTACATTTTTGTGGCAAATTAGTGAATTTCACAATATTCTCGACTTGATTTCTCGCGTAACCGGAAATACCATAATATGGATTTGGTACAACATTTATTAAATCAAGGGCATCTTTTGCAGTTTCATCATCATTAGTAATTGTCTGAATATCTGATGTATTAAATGAATATTTTGGAGTATTAATAATATTACTATCCGGATTTGGACCTTTCACAAAACTTAGCTCATCGTTTCTATATGAATTTGCAACTCTTATTTTAATTGAAACATCGTTATCAAGAAGATTAGCCTCTTTAGCCAAGATTGGTAAGCCAACCCATGCAGCATTTCTCATAACTATTTTCTTACGTTTCTTGTACTGATAGCTCGATTCTCCTTCAACAGGAGTAAGCAAACTGTCAATATATTTTCCCTCGTCGTAGATTGGCATATAGTTTTTCTTATCATAAGTATAATGATTGTGTCCCATAATATAGATATAATGTTTGCCACCAAAAAAGAGTCCACCGGAACGACCACCAGTTGCAAAATACAAATCGGTAGCATACTCACTTGTCGGATTCCAAATCATATCTCTTCCATTCTGGCTTACAAGTCTTGAATCCTCACCATACATAATATTTAATCTTTCACCGGTTCCAATATCAATGGCATATCCGGGAAACCAGCCCATGTATTTTCCGTTGATAAAATTTGGATCGTTTTCGTTTGAACTGCCTATTTCAGTAGTTGAAGGATTTCCATTTTTATCGACAGAAAAACTTGCACGCTTGTCAAACTTATATGTTTCGCCAACAACTCCCATCCCAAGAATTAAATCATTTGGATTTCCATCAACCGAATCATTGTCAGCCATTTCTATAACTACAGACCTTGTCCACTTCGATTTGTCAGGAGTAATAACCAAGTCAATGCTTGGTAATTTTTGAGCTTTAAATTCAACAAAGGATCTCATCTCCTTCCATGCCGGACCATTATAGTGTTCAGAGGTTAATGCGTATGGTGCCCAGCTTCCATTTAAAACTGTTTCGTAAACTTCATTCTCATCATTTCCAAGATAGTCGTTATATTGTGGTTTTGTATCATCTCTTTGAGTTCCAGAACGAATCCAGTTGAAAGCATCATAAAATTCTCCATCATAAACAAAATCAAGCCATTCTTTAGAATCATCTTCAAAAGTCATAGAGGCTTCAATAAATCCGTGATTGTCCGGATCATCTAATCCTGCAAGATGTTGATTGTCTTCATTAATTATTCCAACTTGTTTTACAGATACTGAGAATCCCCATTCGGGAAAGAGTTTTTCATATCCAATTTCAATTTTTGAGTCGGAACGAACTGTATCCCCATTATTCGAGCAAATAAACCATTCGGCATTTGTAATAATTGAATAATTAAAAGATGTTGTTTCAAAAATTTCGACTGAATCAAATTCTATTGTGTATTCACCGTCAGGAATATTCAAAGGATCAATTACTTTAATATCAATTGGTCCTTGTCCGTTTTCATATGTGGGGCTATATGATTTCCATGGTGGTCCCGACATTATTTCATCAATTGTTTCCTGTGTTAATTCAAGTGAATTATTGCCACAGCCATGTCCGGAAAGCTGTGTTATTTTTGGTCCGTAACCATATTCACCATTTATTAGTGTTCCGTTGTTTTCAGGAGCAGGTATATGAGGAGATGCTTCATAAATTTTAAGATTACCTAAAGCACATTTATTACTTGCAATGTAAGGTCTTTTTTGTCCAGAAGCAGAAAATGGATCATTCTGGTTATAGTGCAAATAATCATTAAATCCATAGGCGATAGCCAAAAAATAATAGTTCTTATTATTTGATAGTTTTGTTTCATATGGAGCAAATGCATCGTATTCTAAAGTGAAGGTATGTTGTATTCCCATGTCTGCACCATCTACTTCAAGAATTGCAACATTGGCTTCAATTTCTTCATCCCACTCGTAATTCACAATTTTTGTAATTTCGTCTTTTATATCGCATTGAAAAATTTCTCTTGCCAAATCAGGATTACGAATATCTGATATTGACACATCGGCATCTTTCAGTTGAAAAACCTGATATCCTTGAAAGGAAAAATACTTATTGCATTCTTCGTTTGCAGCAGGGCAAACAATAAATGGATCTTCTTCGTGATATCCATCTAGATAATTATTTGAACTACTTAAATTTGATATATGGAAAATCAACTTTTTATCCATTTCAATAATTTTTAGTTCTGGTGCATCTGGTCCTTCAATTATTTTGAAACAATTGTCAAAAAAACTTTGTGCTTTATCATCTGCTTTCTTCATTGCTTCTACTGATTCTAAAGGTCCGCCACCAGTAGCTCTTGCCCAAACAACCCCAAGAGTAATATCGTTTACAGCACCTGACTCAAGTGTAAAAGGACCGGATGACATAATAAACCTTCTATCATCAGGTGGATTATCTTCTCCTTCTTCTGACCATGGATATTTAGGATAAGAAGTCATTGGAATTCCACCCTGTCCCCAGCCACAAGGGTCGGAATCGCCGGGAAACATAAAATCGGCTTCCTGGTTTTCTGTATCGCTATCCGATGGGTGTCCGGTACCTCCATATAATAAATTGTTCCCATCTTTCCACTTACCTCTTAAATAATTATAATGATTAAGGGGTGTATATGGGTTTCCCATACCACCTGCATCGCCATTATAGTAAATAAATTTTCTCATTCCCCATCTTTCGTTTCCAGCAATTCCATCTCCAAAATTTAATCCGTTTATACTCATATCGCAGCCTCCGTCTGGTCGGTCATCTCCATAATCGTCGTCCATATATGGACCTTCAAAAAAATCAATACCAGTTGCCGGTGGTGGAGGTGTTGGTCCTCCATAAGCAAAAAGTTGACCGGTTCCATCGGTTGCTTCTCCATTATAAACATAACCAAGTCCTCGCTGAACATCGCAGCCCACATAATCGTCAAATGCATAACCTAAATCGGCAGCGCTCCAAATGCCAACATATGTTTCGTATAAAGCAAATGTTGATCTATTTATAAGTGCATAATTGTAAAAGGTCATATCATTCAATTCGTCGTTGGTGGCAAAAGCAAATGCTTGGGCACGAATTTCAAGCCCAATTGCATTTCCTCCACTTTCGCTATGAATATTTCCATTATCGTTGTAAACCCACCATAGATTTTGGTCGCCAAATAGTCGAGGGACTCTTTTATCTCTTGTAGTTCCGCAAGGGATAGTTCCATCAAGGTCATAAAAAGGATAATCTCCGTCAAGATGATTGTAAACGCCATCATCGTTTTTATCGAAAAAAGGAGCGAGATAATAGTCATATCCTCCTGCAGGCCCGTGTGCAGGCCATTCTTCAATAATTGTTGGAATCTGGTAGCCTGCAAAATCATTTTCCAAAGTAGCCTGATCGCCTGCAAGTGAAGCATTTATATAAGTTCTAAACTTTGCGATATCATTCCTATAGCTTACAAAATGTTTATCATATTCATAGCAAATATCAGTTGTAACATTCGATTGTTCCGGTCCATCAACAATAAGTGGTCCTGTCCAATAATCCGATCCGCTACTTCTAAACTTTTGAGCAGCAAGTTTTAATTGCCCATTTATATCAAGTCCGCCAATCCAGAGTGCTGCTGCAAAAAGCGCTGTTTTCCCCGAACCTTTTGGAATTTCATATTCGGCAGTTCCTCGCAAATCCCACCACATATCACCTCCTGTGTGTATCAGTGCGCGAACATTATTGATATCGAGATATGTAGAAGTTGTTGCCTGAATACAACCTGAGGATAAAGATTTTCCTGAGTTTTTGTTTTTATTTGTATTATCATTCTTTTTATCATTCTCAGCAGAAACAGTATTTATGACCAATAAGCTTAAAATCAAAACTGTGAAACAGCATCTTATTTTTTTCATAGCTCAATAATTTTGTAATTATTAAATTATATTTCTTGCAATCTACAGAATAATCATGTCCCTAAATGTTTGTAATATAAACGGTTCATGAGTGCTTCATAAATAAATTTTATTGATATTACAAATATATGAAAAATTTGAATAAAATACAGGTTTTTGATTTATAAAGTATTTGAAAATATAGCACCGGTAAAATAGAAAATTGAACATTTATGGCAATAAAAAAAGCCTTGAGAAATCAAGGCTTTTTTTTATATCTTATATCTATATGAGTAACTTAAAGTTAATCTCTTATTTATCAATCAACTAAATAAACAAAATTCAATCAATTTATAATTCATAACTCATAATTATAAAGATACTCTTGCACCAAAAGTATGTGTTCCTTCAAAAGGATCGGTATCTCTGTAAGAATAATCGAGAGAGAAAGTCGAACCTTTTTCTTTATTTAAAGGAATTTGGATAGAAAATCCGGCAGTTGGTCCAGTATAGGCAGTTGATCTGGTATCATAATCGTCTTCAAAAGGATTGATACCATCTTCATAAACAAAACCACCACGTAGAAAAAGGATATTTTTATAATCGTATTCCATTCCGAAATGATATTGATCTTTAGAAAAAGAATTTGATGTAAAGTTTCCTGCAAGTGTGAGTCTTTGTCTATCAGCAAAATTGAAATCGTAAGAAGCTCCTATTCGAATTAGTGAAGGAAGTTCAAACTCTGCCGAACGATCTTCAACAGTTCTTTGAGGTCCTAAACCATCTTCTTGTCGATGAGAAAGACCATCGCCGGAAAACTTCATGGTTGGTCCAACATTTTGCATTGTAATACCAAATTTTATTTGTTGGTCAATACCTGTGATATATTGAATTCCAGCATCGAAAGCAACTCCACCTGCTGAAAGATCTGGAATAGCTTCGTTAATAATTTTTACTGTAGCACCACCATATATACTATTTGAAAATTCTTTTGCATAAGAAAGCATTATAGTTGTATATCTTGGATTGAATGTTCCAAATCCACCTTCAGGCATTTCTACAGTTGTCATCTCAATATCGCCGAAATCCATCGACATCAATGCTAAGCTAATAACACCCGATTCTCCAACTTTTTGTGAAAATCCGAAAGCATTGATAGCAATATCTGTACCTTTCAGCCACAACGAGTGAGTGTATATCAACTCGGTTCCTTGAGTAAATGCAGTTCCTGCCACATTCATAAAAACAGATTCTAATCCACGTGTGCACGAAATATTCGCAGTTCCCCATCCTGAACTTCTAGCCCATGGATTGATTAATAATTCTTGTGCACCAGCCGAACCGGCTCTTTGCTCGTTTCCGGCAAAACTGTAGAAATCAGTAAATAATAAACTTACTATTATTAAAGCGATTATATTTATTTTAATATTATTCATACTATTTTCGTTTTAAAAGATTAATAATATATATTTTAGAAAGCATTCAAATCAGTTGGACGTAGTGCTCCAAACCATTTTAGAATTTTTTCTCCAATTCCTTCAGCATCAACATGTATAATATAAATACCACTTGCAACCGCAATTCCGTATTGATTTTTTATATCCCATTCTATGAATGTATCTGCATTGTCTTTTTCGAATCTTCGAACAAGTGTTCCGCTGATAGTGTAAATTGATATGGTACATTTAGGTGGCAAATTGGTGAATTTCACCATTGTTTCAATTTGGTTTTTCTCATACTCTGAAAATCCGTAATAAGGATTTGGTACAACATTTATTAAATCTAATGCGTCTTTTGCAGTTGCATTATCATCTGTAACTGTTTTTATATCAGAAGTATTAAAAGAATACTTTGGAGTATTAATCCCACTTCCGTCAGGATTTTCTACTTTGGCAAAGCTAAGTTCATCGTTCCTATATGGGTTTGCAACTCTTAACTTGATTGAAACATCGGTATCAAGTAAATTTGCATCGCGTCTTAACATTGGTAATCCAACCCAGGCAGCATTTCTCATAACAGTTTTCTTACGTTTCTTATACTGATAGCTTGACTCACCTACAACGGGAGTTAACATACTGTCAATATACTTTCCGTCATCGTAAGTAGGCATATAGTTTTTATTTTCCTCGGAATAATTATTATGTCCCATAATATAGATATAGTGTTTTCCACCGAAAAACAATTCGCCGGAAGCTCCACCTGTAACAAAGAATAAATCGGTACCGTACGAACTTGTTGGGTTCCAAATCATATCTCTACCATTTTGAGTTAGTAATCTAGAATCTTCACCATACATTATATTTAATCTTTCGCCTGTTCCAACATCAATAGCATAACCCGGGAACCAACCCATTCCTTTTCCATCAATGAAGTTAGCATCATTTTGGCTATTACTTCCTGATTCTGTTTCTGAAGGATTTCCATCTTTATCAACGGAATAACTATCTCTTTTATCGAATTTATATGTTTCGCCTACTACACCCATTTGTAGAATTAAATCTGTTGGATTTCCATCAAGCGAATCATTATCAGCCATTTCAAGTACAACTGCTCTTGTCCATTTAGATTTATCAGAAGTAAAAACAATATCTACACTTGGTAGTCTTTGAGCTTTAAACTCTACCAACGATCTCATTTCTTTCCAAGCAGGTCCGTTAAAGTATTCAGAAGTAAAGGCATATGGTGCCCAGGTTCCATTTAATACTTTTTCATATACCTCATCTTCATCGTCTCCTAGATAATCATTAAACTCTGGTTGAGTATCATCGTTTTGAGTTCCTGAGCGAATCCAGTTGAATGCATCATAGCCTTCGCCATCAAAAACAAAATTCAGCCAGGTTTTCGTGTTATCCTCCATTGTCATGGAAGCTTCAATAAATGCTGAATTGTCCGGTTGGTCTAATGCAGTAAGATTTTGATTATCTTCGTTGATTACTCCAACTTGTTTTATTGAAATAGAAAATCCCCATTCAGGAAAAATTTGTTCGTTTTCAAGAGCAATCCATGAATCTGAATAAATTGTATCTCCTGATTCATCATAAATGAACCATTTTGCATTTTTAATAATGGAATATCGGAATGATGTTGTTTGGAAAATACTAATAGAATCAAATTCAAGAGTATAGTTTCCATCAGGTATATTTAATGGGTCAATTACTTTTACATCTATTGGTCCCAGCCCATTTTCATATGTAGGATTATTTGATTTCCATGGAGAACCCGACATAATTTCATCAATTGTTTCTTCGGTTAATTCAAGTGAATTGTTTCCATTTCCATGACCTGAAATTTGAGTAATTTTAGGACCATAACCATATTCTCCATTTACTATAGTTCCATTATTTTCAGGAGTAGGAATATGTGGAATAACTTCGTAAGTTTTGATAGCTCCAAGTGCTCCTTTTCTACCAGCTTTATAAGGTTTCTTCTGTCCGGAAATTGATAATGGATCATTTTGATCGTAATGCAAATAATCGTTGAAACCATAGGCTATGACAATAAAGTAGTATCGCTTATTATTAACAAGGCTTCCGCTTGATAAACTAAATTCATCATTCACAATAGTGAATGTATGTTGAATTCCTTCGTCGGCACCATCAACTTCCAAAATTGGAATATTTGCAGCAAGCTCTTCATCCCATTCGTAATTAACAATCTTTGAAATTTCGTCTTTAATATCACATTGGAAAACCTCTCTTGCAAGATCAGGATTATGGATATCTGTAATAGATACATCAGCATCATACAATTGGAATACCTGATATCCCTGGAAATCAAAATATCTATTGCAATCATCATCTCCGTCAGGGCAAACAATAAATGGGTCTCTTTCGTAATATTCTTCGAGATAATTGTTTGAAGTACTTAGATTTGAAATGTGGAAAATTAATTCTTTATCTAATTCAATTATTGTTAGTTCCGGTGCATCCGGTCCGTCAACAACTTTAAAACAATTTTCAAAAAGAAGCTGTGCTTTATCATCAGCTTTTTTAACCTCTTCTACCGATTCGAATGGACCTCCACTTGTTGCTCTTGCCCATACAACACCAACCGTGATATCATTTATAGCACCAGGTTCAAGTGTAAAAGGACCAGCAGATTGAATAAATCTTCTGTCATCAGGTGGATTATCTTCCCCTTCTTCTGTCCATGGATATCTTGGATAAGAAGTCATTGGAATTCCATCTTGTCCCCAACCACATGGGTCAGTATCGCCCGGGAACATAAAGTCAGTTATTTGGTCTTCTGTATCACTATCAGAAGGGTGTCCTGTACCTCCATATAGTAAGCTATTTCCATCTTTCCAAAATCCTGTTAAGTAATTATAGTGCTCGACTGCTGATCCAGGATTTCCCATATTTCCTTGGTCATTATTATAATATATGTACCTTCTCATTCCCCATCTTTCATTTCCGGCAACTCCATCACCAAAATTTAATCCATTGATACTCATATCGCAACCACCATCGGGTCTGTCGTCTCCATAATTGTCATCCATATAGGGACCTTCGAAGAAATCTACTCCGATTGCTGGTGGTGGAGGTGTTGGACCTCCATAAGCAAAAAGTTGTCCTGTTCCATCAGTTGCTTCTCCATTATATAAATAACCAAGTCCACGTTGAACATCACATCCTACATAATCATCAAAAGCATAACCCATATCGGCATCAGACCATACTCCAAAATATGAATCGTACAATACAAATGTAGATCTGTTTAGAAGTGCATAATTATAAAAGGTCATATTATTCAATTCGTCGTTAGTTGCAAAGGCAAAACCTTGAGCTCGAATTTCCATACCCACAGCATCGCCTCCTGTTTCGGTATGAATATTTCCTTTATCATTATATACCCACCATAAAGTTTCATCACCAAATAGTCGTGGTAATCTTTTTTCTCTTGTTGTTCCGCAAGGCAAAGCACCATCAAGGTCGTAAAAGGGATAATCTCCATCAAGGTGATTGTATGTTCCATCATCGTTTTTATCGAAGAAAGGAGCAAGATAGTAATCATAACCACCTGCCGGCCCATGTGCAGGCCATTCTTCAATAATTGTAGGAACCTGATATCCAACAAAATCTTTTTCTAAAGTAGCCTGATCGCCTGAGAGAGAAGCATTAATATAATTTCTGAACATTGCAACTTCATTCCTAGAAATTGAATAGTGCCTATCATATTCATGACATATGTCGGCTGTAACATTTGAACGCTCAGGTCCGTCAACAATAAGGGGTCCGGTCCAATAGTCAGTTCCACTACTTCTAAACTGGATTGCAGCAAGTTTTAACTGCCCATTTATATCTTTTCCACCGATCCAGATAGAACCTGCAAAAAATGCTGTTTTCCCTGAACCTTTAGGGACTTCATATTCGGCAGTTCCTTGCAAATCCCACCACATATCACCTCCGGTATGTATCATTGCACGAACATTATTGAGTTCGAGATTTGTAGATGTTGTTGCTTGTGTACAGCCGGCTGAAATAGAATGGGTTGACTTGTTGTTATTACTTGAATTAGAATTTGTTTTATTTTTTTCAGCAATAACATAATTCGAGAATAACAAGCTCAAAATCAAAATTGTAATATTATATCTTATTCTTTTCATTATATTTATTTTGTTTTATATTTACTTTTAAAAAATTATTAAAATCCTAAAATAACTCCAAATCTAATTCTTCTCGGAAGAGTATAGTTTCCCGGATTGTTAATCATCATAGCATAATAATTTCTGTATGCTTCTTCGTCGGTTTGTGTTTCGATTGCAGGTTGATTTTGCGGAGCGAATAAATATCCATTATCATCCGGATTTCCGGTTGTAGCATATACATTTCTAATATTTAAGGTGTTGAGTACATTTGAAATGTCAAAATATACATTTAAGTAGATTTTCTTTTTGTCTTCGCCTTCACCTAATGATAGATTTATATTTTTGTCAATTTTCATATTTATTGAAGTTCGGGATGGTTCTCTTGAGCCATTCATTGAACCTTCAATTGTATTTCCAATTATTGATCGTTTAGTATAAGGAGAACCGGTTCCAAATCTTAATACAGTATTTACGCCTGCATTTGATAGGATTTTTTTAAGACTTTTTGGTCCATTATAATTTTGTCCTCCTGCAAATCTGAAGTCAACAGTTGCAACTAAAGCATGCCTTTGGTCAAAGTTTAAAGGAATAGTTGTCCTTAAATTTGGTTGCCCTGATCGTAAAATCGAAACGGCATCGTTTACATTCGAACCTGTTCCATTTGCAAATTGTAGAGTATAACTTGTTCTTAAGGAAACATTTCCTGTTCTTCTCATATCATATGTGGCTGTAAAACCTTTTACTGTTCCGAAATCGATATTTCCATAAGTCATATAATCTAAAGGAAAAGCTCCTACTACCATGACAGCCTGCTGCATATCTCTCATTTCTTTATAAAATGCAGTTAATCGTAATGCCGATGAACTACTAAGTCTTTGCTGGAATCCTAATTCGTAATCGATAGTTTTCTCCGGTCTCAGATTTGGATTGTTTACCATATCACCTGCTCTTGTGATGAAGAATAAATAATCCATAGGGTCGAAATTATTTGAGAATGAAGGACGTTTCGATAATACATCGTAGTGTGCAAAAAACAAAGCTTCATCGGAAATTGGGAACGAAAACGAAATACGTGGCATTACTGTTATTGCCGGTTTATAATCTTCAAAGGACATAGAAACAAGATAATCTTCTGAATTCATATCAATTTCGGGATGCACTAAATAAGGTGCTATTCCTGTCGCAGAACTTATTATATCTGGGTCGGCTACTTCTGTTCCATTTGCATCGTACCAAGTAGAACCATTCCTATACCCTTTTATTGAAGTTGGATCCATTACATTATCAACATATACTGTGTAATCGTCTCCAATATTATCTGGATGGTTTGATAAGATTCCTTTCGGATCAGAATCTCCAGCAGTGTATGAATCATATAAAAGATATTTATCTTTCAAAGTCATCTGATTTGCATCGAATCTGTCTATTCTTACACCTACATTAAATACAAGATCGTCGAACTGAAAGTGGTCTTGGATAAATGCAGCGGAATATATTGGCTCAAAAGGAGCTTTTTCTCTTTTATATCTTTTGTTTCCATTGATATCAGTATAAGTATCGCTGAAAAAATCCTGAAGACTAGGATTTTGTGTTAATCTATTTCCCCAGGCATCATAACCAACATATCCGACATAACTATTTCCACTATTTAATAGTTCGTCCGCACTAAAATAATCTATTGATAATTCTGAAGGATCATATGAATCTACATCAATCCAATTTAAACCATCTAATTCCATATTTTGAGATTCGCGAAATCGAAGATCAAACAATGCTTGATTTTCTGCAGAATATAATCTACTGTACCATATAGTATCCATGAAAACAGCTTCTCCCATATCATTATAAATTAAATTCCCATCATCGTCCCTTAAATAAAGTGCATGTGGTTTAGTAAAATCTAACTGATCGATATGCATATTTGCCATATCTCTAGCTAATGACCATAAACCAACAGGTCCTACAGCATAGGATCTGAAACTTCGTTGTTCAAATTCGAAACCCATTTCAATAGCATGGTCTCCAATATCGGCAGAACCAAAAGCAGAAACTCTAAATTGACCATTATCGCTAATTGAATAAGAGTTGCTAACAGAACCCGGACTTGTCCATAAGCCATAAACACTAGGAATTCCTTCTCCATTTAATATCCCTAAACCAAAGGAAACATCGTCATCAACTCTAAATCCTCTGGCATTTGCAAGAATATCGTCCATTTCAAAATATCTCGATGTCCATTTTTCAGCTTCTACATTTACTCCACCCGGAATAAAAGTGTCAAGTATATAAATATAATTATCGTGAACATAACCTGAAAGATTGAGAGTCGTATCTAAACCAAATGAATAATTGTTTTCTACATGATGCTCAAATTTCCCAATATATCCATAACCAAAAAGATTGTCTTTATGAGTAACATCCTGATTCAAATTATCTGTTTTTTCATAATCGAACTGAAGAGTATAATAAACATTTTTAACTAATGCGTTGGCTTCTTCTTCTGTAGTTTGCGATCCGAATTTTTGGGTGATTCTAATATATGTTCGCCAATTATCATAAACGGATTGTGAATTGTTTTCCCAATTGAAAAGTGAACCTGCATAACTGTAATTCGTTCTGTCGTTATGCAAATACGAACCTCCAAGTATAAAATTTAAATTTTTTGAGGGTTTAAATTCTATTTTACCTTGCAGATTTATTCTCTTACTCCCAACATTAAGTTTTGCATCTATTTTTTCAAAATTTTCTTCACCCAAAAAATCGGCATTTTGGAAGGTTCCAAAACCCAGACCACTTGGACGAAGAGGATCGTTAATAATATCCTGATTTATTTCATCTTTAACTTTCCACATACCAATTGCCGATGGTCCACCATCAGCAATGTGGCTAAGTTCTCCGGAAATAAAAAATCCAAGTACAGATTTTTTTCTATCCGGATACTCTTTATCAACTACTTTTAAGATAGGTCCTGAAATACTAAAACCCAATAAGTTGTATCCATATGGGTCTAAAACTTCAGAAGTAACACCTTCTATACCACCAAAAAAGAAGCCTGATGGTCCTTTTGTAGTCATATTAATTATACCTCCGGTAACATCACCATATCGTGCAGGAATACCTCCTGTTGTAACCTGAACCTGCTCAATAGCAGCAGCCGGTATACTTGAAGAACCAATAATTCTGATACCATCAACAAAAGTTGCATTACCTTCCGACCTTGATCCGCGAATACTACCAATCTCGCCATCTTCCGAATAAACTCCACCAACTGTTGTGGCTACTGAAGATGCATCACGACCTGGCATTTGAGCAATTTCCTTTGCTGTTACAGTTTCTGTACTCGAAACTTTATCTTTATCGATTAAAGGTACTTTATATCCAGTTACTATTACATCTGGAATTAATTGACTTGTTGATTCTAATTTTACATCCAATACAGTATTACTCCCAGCTTTACATAATACATCATTCAATTGAAACGTATTGTATCCAACATATGAAGCTTTCAAAGTATATCTACCCGGCGGTATTGGTTTTATCAGGAAGTTCCCATTAAAATCAGTAATTCCTCCACTAATATTCTGACCGTCTTGCTCTACTGCTACATTTGCAAAAGGAATTCCTTCGCCTGTTTCCTTATCCGCAACTTTTCCTTTGATACCACTACTTTGAGCTATAAGCCCATTAGCGAGGAGGGTTGCAAAAATGACAAAAAGTAATTTTCTTAGCATATTCAATTATTTATTTAAAATTATTTTAAAAAACCGTAAATATAGACATTATCATTTTGTTTTAACAAAACTTTTGTCATAAAATAAGCATTAATATTAAATCACAATTTAATGTGTTCTGAAGTTTCCTCAATTTTCCTCCCAAATTATAGATAGCTGGCTATCAGGGATTTTGGGTTTAGTTTTATAAATTAGCCCATATTTATTATCAAACAGATAATTAAAGATACCATCTGCCATGGCATAGCTATAGAAAG